>DASRHD010000104.1:0-14559 GCA_035650695.1 Opitutaceae bacterium | reverse complement strand
GGCTGGGAAAAATCAAATTGCACCTTGGGTGCGGTCTCGGCGCCGGCCGTGGCCTGGAAATACGGATGCTCCTTGAACCCGAAGGCTGCGGCGAAAAACACCGCCGGCACGCGCCGGATTGCGCTGTCGTAGGCCTGGACGACCTCGTTGAAGCGGCCGCGCTCGACCGCGATGCGGTTTTCCGTGCCTTCGAGCTGCGCCTGCAGCGTCTGGAAATTCTCCGTGGCCCGGAGTTGGGGATAGTTTTCGGAAACGACGAGCAGCCGCGACAGCGCCGAGGTCAGCTGGCCCTGGGCCTGGTCGAATTGCGCGAGCTGCGCGGCGTCCGTCGGCGCCTTGTTCGGGTCGATGTTGACCCGACCGACCGAGGCGCGCGCGTCGGTCACGGCGGTGAGCGTGGATTTCTCGAAGTTGGCCGCGCCGGAGACGGTGCTGACCAGATTGGGAATGAGATCGGCGCGGCGCTGATAGACGTTTTGCACCTGCGCCCATTGTGCATCGACCGCCTGCTGCTGGTTGACGAGGCCGTTATAGGAACCGACGGCGTACAACACGACGCTGAGCACGAGCACCGCGATAACGCCGAGGGTGATGAGGACGGTTTTCATAGATTGCCCGCAAATTGCGGCAATTTGCCGTGCGACACAAGCGGTCCGGCATTACAACCGCGGGGTTTGTTTCCAACGATAATAATCGGTCAGCTTTGCAGTAGTGAATAACTCAAGCTTGCACAAAAAGGCGCAGATGGTTTCCCATCTGCGCCGGTATAACCCTACTCCCGACAGCTTATCGTGTCTTGGTCCGTTCCGTGAGACGATAAGTTTGTCTGGGAGCTAGGGGAGGCGGAAGCGGCTCGTGTTTTACGACCGTTCGTTCCACTCCAGTGCGTGCCCCGCGGGGGCCGATAATCTCATATAGGCCTGATGCGGGCGCTGGTTGGCCTGGCTTTAGCTTTTTGCTCATAGTGACTAACTCTAAAGTCGCTCGGGTTTGTCAAAATGACGTGCCTATTGCGGGCGACGCACTCAATGCGAAGTGATCGACTGCGCCGGTCAATCACACGTTGCTCAGAAAATATTCACTAAGTGAATGAGCAAAAAAAACTTCGATTTCAGATTGACACGACCCTTTCTCACCACGCGTAGCTGCGACGGATTTTCAGCGGCTGGTAGAGTTCGGGCGCGAGCTCCTGCAGAAACCGGCTGGGTGAGAGCAGCATGGCCGGACCGCCCTTGGTGTTCACTTTGGGAAAACAGAGATAGAGTTCGTCCTTGGCGCGCGTGACGCCGACGTAAAACAGCCGCCGCTCCTCCTCGAGATCACCGCCTTCGATGGCGCGGCGCAGCGGGAACAGCCCGTCGGCGAGGCTGATGAGGAAAACGACGCCGTATTCGAGGCCCTTGGCCTGGTGCACGGTGGTGAGCTTGAGCGCATCGGCATCGGGATCGATCTGGCGGTCGCTCGCCTCGGAATTGAGCAGCATGATTTGCGCGAGCATCTCCTGCATGTCCTCGAAGCGGCCGGCGAAGCCGATGAGCGACTTGAGGTCGTCGAGACGCGAAACATAGTTGGCGTACGCGCCCTTGAGGTATTCGCCGTACCAGCCGTCGATCGCGAGTTCGACGGCGTTGGATGGTTTCAGGTTCTTCATCGCGTCGCCGACCTGCAGGAGCGAGGCGGTGAGGTCGACCCAGTCGTCGCGCGCGTCCTTCGGCACTTTCGCGGCGACGTCGGGCGAGGCGAGGGCGTCGAGGAAATTTTTCTGCTGCGACTTGGCGAGGGCGAGCGCGGCGGCGTGGAGTTTTTGCGCGCCCTTGTCGCCGACCTTGGGCAGGAGGATGGCGACGCGTTGCCAGGCGGCGGTGTCGGCCGGATTGTAGACAAAGCGGAGCAGCGCGACGAGGTCGCGGATGTGCGCCTGCTCGAAAAAGCGCACGCCGCTGGTGATGACGTAGGGGATTTGCAGGCGGGAGAGCTCGAGCTGGAGGTCGAGCGCCTGGAAGTGGGCGCGGTAGAGCACGGCGATGTCGCCGAGCGAACGGCCTTCGTCGACCAGGCCCTTGACGCGCTGGACGATGAACGCGGCCTGTTCGCGCCCGTCCATGGCCTGGACGAGGAACGGTTTCTCGTGGCCGGACCGGGCGGCGCGGAGTTCCTTGTCGAAGTGTCGTCCCTTGGGCTGGGCGGCGAGCACGCCGTTGGCAAGATCGAGAATTTGCGGCGTGGAACGATAATTGGTCTCGATGCGATGAATGACGGTGCCCGGATGGCGGTCGGGAAACGTCATGATGTTTTCGAAATTCGCGCCGCGCCACGAATAGATGCACTGCGCGTCGTCGCCCACGGCCATGACCTGGTGGTGCGCGCCAACGAGGTCCACGATCTGGGCCTGCAGCGTGTTGGTGTCCTGGTACTCATCGACCAGGACGTGGCGGAAACGCTGCTGGAGGTAGGCGGCGACGTCGGGAGTGCGGCGCATGAGATCGAGCCAGAACTCGAGCAGGTCGTCGTAGTCGACGACGTTTTGCGCGCGTTTTTTTGCCGCATATTTCTGGGCGAACTCCGGCAGGCGGTCGATCAGGCCCTCGTGCTGCGGGAAAAAGTGCGTGACGATTTCGGGCAGGGGCCGCTGGGTGTTGCGCGCAAGCGAGATGATTTCGTGGAGCGGACCAGGCCGCGGATGGGTCTTGTCCTTGAAAAAGGTCTTGTCGAAGTCCTCGACCGCGTCGCGCAGGATGCCCTCGGATTCGTCGGCGTCGAGAATGGTGAAGTTGCGGGGCAGGCTGACGGCCTCGCCGTGGACGCGAAGCAGCCGGTGGCCGATGGAATGGAACGTGCCGCCCCAGAAGCGCGCCGGCTCGAGTCCGGTGAGGTCGTGGACGCGGTGGAGCATTTCCTTGGCGGCCTTGTTGGTGAAGGTGAGGAGGAGGATTTCGGCCGGGCGGACGCCCTGGGCGAGCAGCCAGGCGACGCGGTAGGTGAGGGTGCGGGTCTTGCCCGAACCGGCGCCGGCGAGCACGAGGAGCGGCCCGGGCGGGGCGGTGACGGCGGCGAACTGCTCGTCGTTCAGGCCACCGCGGAAATCGATGGGCGGCAGCGCGCCGGGCGCGGGGCGGTCGTTTTCGAGGACAAAATCCATGAAAGAAAAAACGTTCGCGCAAACCGGCGCGGACGCAAAGCAAAGTTTTTTCTAAGAAAATTGCCCGTTGTGCGTCGATCACGCGAAGGGTAATCCTTCCGCATTCCCATGAAAATCCCGCTACTGTTCTTTTTCGGCGCGCTCACCGCCGCCGCGCAACCTGCGCTCACGATCTACAACCAGAATTTTGCCGTCGTCCGCGAGCGCGTGCCGCTCGATCTCAAGGCCGGCGAAAACACGGTGACGTTTGCCGGCGCCACCCGCCAGCTCGAACCCGATTCGGTCGTGCTGCGCGATCCGGCGGGGAAAATCCCCTTTCGCGTTTTGGAACAGAGCTATCGCGCGGACACGCTCTCCTCGGCATTTCTGCTCTCGCTTTACGAGGGCAAGCCGCTTGATTTTCTGGTGCGCGATCAGAACGCCAAGGAGTACACCGTGCACGGCAAGGTCATCCGCAGCGGTTATGCGCCGGGCGGCGAGAATGAAGCGCCGATCGTCGAAGTCGACGGCAAGCTGCGCTTTTCGCTGCCGGGCGAGCCGCTTTTTCCCGCCCTGGGCGACGCCGGCGTGCTCAAACCTACGCTCGTCTGGCAAATTGGCGCCGACCATGCCGCCCAGTTTGATGCCGAGCTCGGTTACGTGACCAGCGGGATGAGCTGGCAGGCCGCATACAACTTTATTGCGCCGGAAAAAGGCGACACGCTCGACATCGTCGGCTGGGTGACGATCAACAACACCTCCGGCAAGACCTTCGAGAACGCGACGATCAAGCTGATGGCCGGCGACGTGAATAAAATTCAGCCGGAAGGGCGAGTCTATGGAGGATATAAAAGTGCGGTGCCGACAGCCATATTTTCCGAGGCGGCCGTCACGGAAAAAGCCTTCGACGAATTCCACCTTTACTCGCTGCCGCGAGCAGTGACACTGCATGACCGGGAGAGCAAGCAGGTCGAGTTCATGCGTGCCACCGGGGTGCACGCGCCGACGATTTATGTTTATGATGCGACGAAGAGCGCCACCAAGGTCGCAGTAATGCGGGAATTCAAGAACAGCGAGGAAAACGGCCTCGGCCTGCCGCTGCCGAAGGGCCGCACACGGTTTTACCGCAAGGACGACGCCGACAACCGGCTGGAATTCGTCGGTGAGGACACGATCGACCACACGGCGAAGAACGAGACGGTCCGCGTCAAGACGGGCGACGCCTTCGACATCGTAGCCGAGCGTCGCGGCACGAACGAGTCGCTGCGCAACATGAAGAGCCAGGCGGACCAGTCATTCGAGATCAAGCTGCGCAATCACAAGGCCGAACCGGTGGAAGTACGCGTGGTCGAGCATCTCTATGGCGGGCTGAACTGGCAGATCACGGAGAAATCCGACGAATTCGAGAAGAAGGACGCGCACGCCATCGAGTTTCGCATCCTGCTCAAGCCGGAGGAGGAGCACGTCGTGACCTATACCGTGCGCTACGACTGGCAATGAGGCGGCGGCTCGCGGCAATGGCCGCGGCCTACTGTTCGTAGATCCGGATGTTTTTGAACCGCACTTCCATCCGGTCGCTGGGATTGTCCTGAGTGTAGACGCCGCACTTGAAATAGTGGGATGAGCCGCCGTTGTCCCTGGCCTCGCCCGCCGGCTGGCCGTCGACGAAGATCAAGATCTGGTGCGTTTCGACATTATGGATGACGCCGAGGTGGAACCAGCGATCGTAGACATCGTGCGCGACGGTTTCAAAGCGGTAGCGCATGAGGTCGCCCCGGTAGACGCGCAGCTGGAGGGAGGTGGCGTGACCACCGGTGCCGCCGAAAACCTGCATGATCGAGACGCCGGAGGTTCCGGCCGGCACGTAAACGTCGGCCTCGAAGCGATGAGCGCCCGAAGAATAGTCGTTTTCGATTTTCATCTCAGTGCGCGGCTCGGTCGTGCTACCGGGGCGGAGTGGCTTGTCGGTTTTGTAGACGACGAAATCGTGCACGCCGTCCTTGAAACGGTAGCGCGCATCCTCTTTCAGGTCGTAGGGCCACTGGATGGAGTACTTGAGCGGCTGCTCCGTCCAACCGGCGGAGAAGCCGGTCGCGGCGAACGCGAGGGTGGCGAGGCAGAGGGCGAGGCGGGGGATTTTCATGGGAGCTGGAGGGAAAGACGGCGGGCCGCCCCCGGGGACGGGCCTCACAAGAGGACAAGGTCATCGCGGTGCACCACCTCGAGGCGCTTGCGGCCGGGGAAAAGGGCGCGGAGCTCGTCGCCTTTTTTTCCGATGATGGTGAGGATTTCGCTGCGGGTAAAGGAGCTGGTGCCGCGGGCGATCACGGCGCCATCGGGCGCGACAATGTCGACGACGTCGCCGGCGGCGAATTCGCCGGTTGCACCGGTGACGCCGGCGGCGAGCAGGCTGGTGCCGCGTTCGCGCAGGGCAGCGGCGGCGCCGGCGTTGACCGGGATCGTGCCGGAGGGGCGCTGGAACCAGGCCAGCCAGCGTTTCTTGGCATGGAGCGGCAGGCCGCTGGGCACGAAAAACGTGCCCGGGCCGCGGCCGGAAAAAAGTTTTTCCAAAATATCCGGCTCGGCGCCGCCGGCGATGAAGACACCGCAGCCGGCCTTGGTTGCGATCCTGGCGGCGGCAATTTTCGAGATCATCCCGCCGATGGCGGTTTCGCTCGCGGTGCCCCCGGCCATGGCCTCGATTTCCGGCGTGATTTTTTCCACCAACGGCACGATCTGCTTCGTGCCCTTCAGATCGATCAGGCCGGGGGCGGTGGAAAGGATGACGAGGTGGTCGGCCTCGATCAGGCTGGCGACGAGGGCGGAGAGGGTGTCGTTGTCGCCAAATTTGATCTCGGCGGCGCTGACGGTGTCGTTTTCGTTGATCACCGGCACGACGCCGTAGTCGAGGAGCTGGCGGAGGGTGGCCTTGACCCCGAGATGGCGGCTGCGTTCGCGGAGGTCCTCATGGGTGAGCAGGACCTGGGCAACGGTGAGGCCGAGCGGAGCGAAGCCCTGCTGCCAGGTTTGCATGAGAAGCGACTGGCCGACGGCGGCACAGGCCTGCTTGCGGGCGAGTTCGGCCGGGCGCCGGGTCAGGCCGAGGGCGCCCATGCCGAGGCCGACCGCGCCGGAGGAGACGACCAGCACCTCGACGCCGCGGGCGCGGAGCGCGGCGAGCTGGGCGCAAACCGCGGCGATGCGCGGCTCGTCGAGCTGGCCGATGCCGCGGGTGAGCACGCCGGTGCCGAGCTTGACCACGACACGCTTAACCCTCGCCGTATTCATTTTATTAATACAGAGAGGCGAAGGGCATGGAGAAAGGCAGGTGATCCGTCCCACGCCCCCTGTTCTCTGTGTCTCCGTGGTTCACATCAAACCGTCAGCAGCTCCTTCTCCTTGTGGGCGACGTGATCGTTGATGTCCTTGATAAATTTGTCGGTGAGCGCCTGCACTTCCTTTTCCAGGCGCTTCAGCTCGTCCTCGGGCGGCTTGGCCTTCTTGATCGCCTCGAGGGCGTCGCGCCGGACGTTGCGGATCTGCACCCGGCCGTCCTCGGCCAGCTTGTGGGCGGTCTTGACGAACTCGAGACGGCGCTCGCGGCTCATGTCGGGAAGGGGAATGCGGACGAGGGCGCCGTCCACGATGGGATTGAAGCCGAGATTGGCCTGCTGGATGCCTTTTTCCACCGCCTTGATGAGGGACTTGTCCCATGGTTGGATCTGGATGAGGCGGGCGTCCGGCGTGGAAATGGCGGCGCATTCCTTCAGGCGCATTTGCGATCCGTAAGCCTCGACCATCACGCCCTCGACCATCGCCGGGCTGGCCTTGCCGGTGTGGATGCTGCTGAATTCATGCAGGGTGAAGTCGAAGGCCTTTTTCATCTTGGCCTGCGTGTCATTGAGAATGGGATGGGACATGGTGGGGAAAGGTTGGAGCGGGAGTTTAGCGCCGCGGCCAAAAGTCGAAAGCCGAATTTTCGCGCCGGGCGCCTCCCTTTCCGGCCAGGGGCGGGCGGCGGAGTTCAGCTGTGCACGAGGGTGCCGACCTTTTCACCGAAGACCGCCTGGCGGATGGCGTGCTCGTCGCTGAGATTGAACACCAGGATGGGGACATTGTTGTCGAGACAGAGTGAAAACGCGGTCGAGTCCATGACATTGAGCCGCTGCTTGAGCGCGTCGAGGAAGGTGAGGTCGTTATATTTGACGGCGTCGGGGTATTTTTTCGGGTCCTTGTTGTAGACGCCGTCGACCTTGGTGGCCTTAAGGATGATGTCGGCGTGGATTTCGCTGGCGCGGAGGGCGGCGGTGGTGTCGGTGGAAAAATAGGGATTGCCGGTGCCCGCGGCAAAAATGACGACGCGGCCCTTTTCCAGGTGGCGAATGGCGCGGCGCAGGATGAACGGCTCGGCGATCTGGTTCATCGGAATGGCGCTTTGCACGCGGGTGGTCACCCCCATTTTTTCGAGGCAATCCATGAGCGCGAGGGCGTTGATCACGGTGGCGAGCATGCCCATGTAGTCGCCGGTGGTGCGGTCGACGCCGCGTTTTTCGCCGCTGAGGCCGCGGAAGATGTTGCCGCCGCCGATGACGAGGCAGATTTCGACGCCAAGGTCGCTGATTTCCTTCACCTGCGCGCAGGTGCGCTCGAGCGTGGCGGTATCAATGGGATCCCCCGATTTGCCTCCGCGAAGGACCTCGCCGGAGAGTTTGAGGATGATGCGCTTGTATTTGACCCGTGGATCGACGGGCTTTGTGTCGTGCATGGCCCGACAGGTAACGGACGGACAAAATCAACGTCAATGCCTGAGATATCCCGCGCCGGCGGTCGCCGCGCTGCCGGCACCGGAGCAGCCGGCTTTTCGGCCGCGGAAAACGGGCATCATGCATAAAGTGCTTGCGTTGCGGGAAAATGGTGCGACTGTGACGCTCCTTGAACGATCCCGGCATCACGCGTGACACGCGTGACGGAGCCTTCGTTCTCTTCGGGCGTCTCTTCGATGAAAGACCGTCAGAGGTCTTAAAATTCATCGAATTCACCGCTGCCGCCCGTCCCACCGACCGGTGGCGCCTCCCTCTGCCCGGGATTTTCCCGGACAGTTTCATCCTACACATGACTGATTCCTCCTCCACGATTTCATTTGCCTCGCTCCAGCTGTCGGCGCCGCTTCAGCGCGCCCTGACGGACAAGGCCTACACGCATCCGTCGCCCATCCAGGCGCGCGCCATTCCGCCGCTGCTCGAGGGCCGCGACTTGATCGGCGTGGCGCAGACCGGCACGGGCAAGACGGCCGCTTTCGCGCTCCCGATCCTGCACCGGCTTGCGGCCGACCCGCGGCCGCGCGCCCCCCGGCTTCCCCGCGCCCTGATTCTCACGCCCACGCGCGAGCTCGCGGTCCAGATCGGCGGCAACATCGCCCTCTACGGCCGCTACCTCCAGTTGCGCCACACCCTCGTCTTCGGCGGCGTCGGCGAACAGCCGCAAATCCGCAGCCTTGCCGCCGGCACCGACATTGTTGTCGCCACTCCCGGCCGCCTGCTTGACCTGATGGAACAGCGCTGCATCGCGCTGGACCGGGTCGAGATTTTTGTCCTCGACGAGGCCGACCGGATGCTGGACATGGGTTTTGCCCCGGCCGTGAAACGCGTCCTGGCCAAGCTTCCGCCGCGCCGCCAGTCGCTCCTCTTCTCCGCCACCATGCCGGAATCGATCCGCTCGCTGGCCCACTCCTTCCTGCGCGATCCCGTGCGGGTGGAGGTGGCGCCCGTTGCCTCCACCGCCGAGCGCATTGACCAGCACGTGTGCCATGTCGATCGCACCAACAAGCATCGCCTGCTGGTCCACCTGTTGCAGAAACACCACGAAGGCCTCGTGCTCGTGTTCTCCCGGACCAAGCACGGCGCCGACCGCCTGGCCAGGAACCTGGCACGCGACGGCCTCGTGGCCGATGCCATCCATGGCAACAAGTCCCAGGGCGCGCGGCAGCGCGCGCTCGAATCCTTCCGCACCGGCGAATCGCGCATCCTCGTGGCCACGGACATCGCGGCGCGCGGCATCGACGTGAAGGGCATCGCGCTGGTCGTCAATTACGACCTGCCGAACGAGCCCGAAGCCTACGTCCACCGCATCGGCCGCACCGCCCGGGCCGGCGCCGAGGGCATCGCCATCTCGCTCTGTGATGACACCGAGCGCGGATTCCTGCGCGACATCCAGCGGCTCATCCGCCAGGAAATCCCCGTGCTGGCCGATCATCCGTTCCATCTGACTGCGCCCGCGCAAACGCCGCGGCGGCCGCAGCCGTCCCATGGCGGCCATGGCCGGTCGAATTCTGCGGGCAATCGGACCCACGCTCCGGCGGCTCCGCCGTCCGCCGCCGCGCCGCGCCGTTCCAGCTGGCAGTTCTGGCGGTCTTCACCGGCCGCGCACCGCAGCGGCACGACGGCCCGGAGTCATTGAGTAAGATTTGCAAAACCCAAGCCAAGGCCGCGGGAGTTTCTTCCCGGCCCTGCGCCCGTCCGCAAAGTCCATCCGTGGTGAAGGCTGGTTTCGCGCGATTGGAGGCGCGGCACGAACCGAATACCTTCCCCGTCCCGGCGATGGCGCTCAATAATATCGGTGATTGACCGATAAAACCCTTTGACGAACGAAAACAACGCCGCACTTTGTGGTGCGGCGAATTTTTCTCCATCGCGGTCCAATCCTTTACTTCAAATCATATCGTGTCTCGTCCAGCAACTTCTCGAGATAGCGAGGGCGAGTCACTTTCGCTTCCGCTTTTTGCCTTCACCGTCATCGCCACCCTCGCCGGCCTCGGCTTCGCCTTAAGGTTCGTCGCTCCACGGTCGGTCTGGGACGCGCAAGTCCTGGCGGAGACGTGGAAATATGCGGCGGGGTTGCTGGCCGTGAGCCTGCTCAATTGCTTCATCGAGTATTTCTTCCACCGCTATGTGCTTCACAAGCCGGTGATCCCGCTGCTGAGCCGTTTTTACCGGCAGCACACGAAGCACCACAGCCTAACGCGCATCGCCAAGCGGCGGACGGCCGCGGGCCGGGAGGTTCCGTTCGTCGAGAATGTCTATCCGATGACCGAGCCGGAACAGAACGAGGCCTCGTTTTTTCCCTGGTATACGCTGGCGGTGTTTGCCCTTTTGGTCACGCCCCTGCTGGCGCTTGGCCAGTGGCTCATGCCGTCCTTCCCCTGGTTCTTCTCCGGTTACGCGGCGCTGGCGCTGTCGCTCACAATCTATGAGGTTTTTCACGCCATCGAGCACTGGTCGTTCGAAAAATGGGGGCCGCTGATCGAGCACCGCCGCTGGGGCTGGTTCTGGCGGAAGGTCTACAGCTTTCACCTGCGGCATCATGCGGTGATCGATTGCAACGAGGCCATTTCCGGTTTTTTCCTGCTGCCCGTCGCCGACCTGGTGTTTGGCACCTGCGTGCTGCCCAAGGCCCTGTATGCGGATGGCGCGGAATGGACGGAATCGGAGTTCAAAAGTCCCCGGCCCTGCGCGTTCATCCGCTGGTGCGACCGGACGGCCGATGCGATGGTGAAGGAGCGGCGTTTGCGCGCCCAGGAGGCCGGCGTGCCGGCTGGATCTGACGCCCGCAGCTACACGCGCGGCGAGGAGATTGCCCACAGCCTGACCCATGGGATCGGATTTTTGCTGAGCAGTGTGGCGCTGGCGCTCCTCATCACCTTCGCCAGCCTGCGCGGCAACGCGTGGGATGTGGTCAGTTTCACCGTGTTCGGCGTCACCCTCCTGCTGCTTTATGCCACTTCCACGCTTTACCACAGCGTGCGGGCGGTGCACTGGAAACGCTTTTTTCTCAAACTCGATCATGCCGCGGCCTTTCTGCTCATCGCCGGCACCTACACGCCGTTTCTGCTCGTGAGCCTGCGCGGGCCCTGGGGCTGGACCCTATTCGGCATCGTCTGGGGGCTCTGCACCGTCGGGGTGTGCGTGCAGCTTTTGTTCCCCAACCGGTTTCGCCTCGCCACGCTCATCTCCTATCTGGGCGTGGGCTGGCTGATGATCGTCGCCCTCAAGCCGTTGCTGGCCGCCGTGCCGAGCGGCGGGCTCTGGTTGCTGCTGGCCGGTTCGCTCTGCTACACCGTGGGCGTCGTCTTTTATCTCTGGAAGCGTTTGCGCTATCATCATGCGGTCTGGCACACCCTGGTGCTCGGCGGCAGCGCCTGCCATTTTTTTGCGGTGCTGTTTTTGCTGCCCCATCAGACGTAAAACGCGGTCTGCGCGCCGCCACCTGACCGGGTGAACCAGTAGTCAGCGAACCGGTCCCATAGGGCATGGCCTTCCGCCTCAAACCGCGCAAGTCGCCCACCGGCAAAATCGTCCGGATCGCCCGCCAACAGCTTGAGCGGGCGGTGGCCGAGGCGGGCGCCACCGGCCAGGCGGCGAAGGAACGGATTCACCAGGCCCGGACGCGTTGCAAAAAAATCCGCGCCCTCCTGCGGTTGATCCGCCCACATGACGAAGAATTCTATCAGCGGGAAAATGCCCGGTTCCGGGACACGGCCCGGCCGCTTTCCGTCCTGCGCGACGCGGAGGTGATGCTGGGCAGCCTCGACCGGTTGCTGCAACAAAATGGAATGGCGCCGGACCGGCCGGAGTTTGGAGAAATTCACCGCCGTCTGCTGGCCCACCGCGAAAAACTGCTTCCCTCGGCGGAAGAGACCGAGCGCGAGCTGGCCCGCTTTGCCCGACGGATGCGCCGGCAGACGCGACAATTTGAAAAGCTGGAAGGAGTCGACTTCAAGGCGATCGTGACAGGCCTGGGCCTGACCTACCGGCGCAGCCGTCGCGCCATGCGGAAGGCGGGCGCGGATAAAACCGCCGAGAGTTTTCACGAATGGCGCAAGCAGGCGAAATATTTCCGCTATCAAGTGCGGCTGCTGCGGCGGGCTTGGCCGCCGATGATGAAAAAATTCGAACAGTCGGCGGAAACGCTCTCGGACCTGCTCGGCGAAGAGCACGACTTGGGCCTGCTGGGCCGGTTTATTCAGGGCGGAAAGGGCGAAATGGCCGGACCGGAGGCTTCCCCGCGGCTCATCGAATTGATCGAACGCCGGCGCGGCGACGTCCGGAGCGAGGCGCTGGCTTTAGGCGAACGGCTCTTTGTGGCGAAACCCTCCGTGTTTGCCGATGAGATCGCGCAATGGTGGAAAATCGCGCGACGTCAGGCCCGGGCCGCCGGGACCGGCAAAGACTGAATTTCCTTTTTCCGCTGCTGCGTCCGCGACCGGGTGGCGGCGGAATTTAAACGGCCGGCGGCCTCACTTCACGATCAACTCGCCGCGCATGCCGGCCATCGAGTGGCCATTGCAGGAACAAATGTACGGATATTTTCCGGGTTTGGTCGGGCAGGTAAAGGTGACATCGCCGACTTCCTTGGGGCCAAGCAGGGGGATCGAGGCAATGACCTCAGGCAGGAGCGCCTTGGGCATGTAGCCATTGTCACTGGCGGAGATTGCCGCCATCGCAAACGCCGCCGGGTTGGCATCCGCCTTCAGGAGAATCCAATTGTGCCCCATTCCAGCCTTGGGCAGGGTGCCCTCGTTACGGAGCTGGATGTGAAGCCGCTCGCCCGGGCTGGCTTCGATGTGGGTGATGCTGAATCTCAGGTTGTCGTTGGCAACAATGACGACGGTCTTCACCGCGGTGTCCTCGGCGTGAACCTTGGCCAGCGCTGGAAAACCGGCCATGATCAGGGCGAGAGCGCTTAAGATATGTCTGTATTTCATGTTATATATATTTGAGGTCACGATCCGTGGAGAGGCGCCGCCGCGCAAATTTTCAAAATACGATCCAGGCCTGGAAGTAGAGGGTGTTGTTGTTCTTTGCCGAGCGGCCGGTGCCGTCGACATTGGCCCTCGAGCCATCGAAGCGGTTGTAATCGGTGTACTGGACCGAAAACTTCACGTTGCTCCTTGGCCAGAAAGCCGGACCTTCGCCCTTGTTGAAAGGCAGGTAATCGACCTCCAGGATGAACCCGCTGCTATTGGGCGAAGCGTCCGGACTGTCAGCGTAGGCCAGCGCGTCGGTCGAGCCATTGATCGTGAAATACTGCGCCGCGAGCCCATAGGTCTTGTCGACGAGGTAGTCGACGGAGGCCTTGAATTCATTGAGCGAATCCGCCGCATTCGCCGTGTTGCCGAGTGCCTGGCTCGCGTTCCAATGCTCCCGCTCGTAGATTTCAGTGACGAGCACGGTGAGATCGTCGGTGCCATAGGGTTTTTGGAATTCCGAGTCCACGCCGATATCGGTGATCCGGTCGGCTCCGGCGCTGGCATCCCGGCCCGGATAGGTGGTGGCAAGGAGGCCGAAGGCCCCCGTCTCCCACGTGCCGCCGCTGGCCGGACGGGTATACGCGATCCGCCCATAGGGAGCAGGGCTGGCCACCTGCGTTTCTCCGGAGGGATCGACGCCCAGGGCCCGTTGCACGCGTCTCGACAGCGTTTTGTATGCGCCCAGATCGACGTAGAGTTTGCTGTCAATCATCATGTAGGCGCCCAGTCCGAGGACTTGCTGGGCCAGGCCGCCGTCGATCAGCGGTGCGGCCGACGGCGTCGGCGCGAGTCCGGATCCTGAAAACGGGAAGCTCCAGGCCGGCACGCTGTTCCAGGGATCCTGAAGCGTGGGATTGTTGTTGAGATAAATTCCGTAGATGGCGCTGTGAGCCCCCATCGCGGCGGTATCCGTGTAACGCAGATCAATGTTGTCCCACGACCAAGATTTTCCCACCCCATCATAGGTTACCTGGGAAAAGATGCCGAATTTGTTGAGGAACGCCGCGGTTGAGTCGCCAAACAGCAGGGAGGCATAAGGGCCCAAGAGGCGGCCGGAGTAAAAGAGGCTGGCCTGAGTCAGGGCGTAATTGTTGTTGTTGCCGAAGCCGGGGGCGGCGCCACCGTCCTGCCCCTTTTGGGTCCGGGTAAACGACGGCTGCAACATGGCCGCAATCGGCGGCAATTTGCTTTGCTCGGCGCTCATGGTGTAGCCGCTCAGCTTGAACAGCCGGCCCATGTCGTTCAGGACGGGAAATTCGCTGTGGCACATGGTGCATTGCGCGTTCATCTGGCGCGCAAAACTCGGCACGGCGCGGGCGGTGATCGCGGACGCGGCCAGCAGGGCGGCCGCCAGCAAGCCAGCCGGCAGACCGGCCATGGCGGTCCGACGGAAGCGGACGGATGGCGAAAAGGGGGTAACGAGGAGGCACTGGCGATTGGGCATAAAGCGAGGTTAGCGCAATCCTACGGGTCATTCCGGGCGGATATTGTCCAAGACTGATCATTTCTTGCCATATACGGCACAAAATATGTCGAGAGACGGCCGGCGGAAGCGCGTCGCATGGTTGCCCGGCCCGAGGCGCTGGCTTTAGACGAGCGGCTCTTGGTGGCGAAACCCTCCGTGTTTGCCGATGAG
>DASRHD010000103.1:0-2606 GCA_035650695.1 Opitutaceae bacterium | reverse complement strand
CAGCTTGGGAAAGGAATGACGGGTGGAGAGTTTTTCCGGATTGCCGGCAAAAATCCCCGAGATCAACGGCTCGAGAGCGTAATCGACGAACTCCTGGCCAAAATGGTCGCGCACGAACTCGGCCAGACTGGGATCCTCGCTGCGTTCGCGCCGCCGGGCGAACATTTCCGTGACGGCGCGCAGCTTGGCCGGAGCGGAAAACAGCCGCGAGGTGAGCAGGGCGGGCGGGGAGGAAGGCACGGCGTGGAGCTGCCCGCCGCGGATGAGATAACGGTGCTTGGCCGCCGGGCTGGCGGTGATTTTCTTCGTGCTGAGGCCGAGCTCGTCGAGCACGGTCCGGGCGTCGGTCGAGCCGAGTTGGAGGCTGTTCGGCCCGGCCTCGACCAGCCAGCCGTCGCTGCGCTCGCTCCGTACCGCGCCGCCGAGCCGTTCGCCCGCCTCGAGGAGCCGCACGCGATGGCCGCGCTGATGCAGGCGCCAGGCGGCCGTCAGGCCGGTGAGGCCGCCGCCGATGATGGCGATGCGTTTGGGTTGGAAGGCCAAGATGGCAAAGGATGGGGCAAGGCGGGAAGAAGAGCTAGTCAGCTTTTGCCGTTTTCGCGCTGTTTGTTGTTATTTCCAAACACGCACGGTTTCGACCAGCGCCTCCACGCAATCGATTCGCGCTTCGGGGGTGAGGCCGTGGCCAAGATTGACGATATGGCCGGCGGAGCCGCGGAGCGAATCGAGCAGGCGGCGGGTGGCGGCGCGCACCGCGTCGGGCGTGGTGGTGAGGAGTTGCGGATCGAGGTTGCCCTGGAGGGCGATAGCGGGAGAAACCTGCGCGCGGGCCGCCGCGAGGTTGACGGTCCAGTCGACGCTGAGCACGCGCGCGCCGGTGCGGCTTTGCTCGCCCAACTGCGCGCCGGCCCCCTTCGCGAAAAGAATGACGGGAAAATCGCGCGGCAGCGCGGCGATGATTTCGCGGATCCAGCGCAGCGAAGCTTCCTCGTAATCCGCCGGCGGGAGCAGTCCGGCCCAGGAATCGAAGATCTGAATGGCATCGGCGCCAGCGCCAATCTGCAGCCGGAAGTAGGCGATGAGCGCGGCGGTGAGCTTTTGCATCAACGCCTCGAATGCAGTCCGGTCGGTTCGGAAAAAATCCCGCGCGCGGGCAAAGTTTTCAGAGCCGCCGCCCTCGAGCATGTAGCAGGCGAGGGTCCAGGGCGCGCCGCCAAAACCGAGCAGCGCGGTGCGGCCGGCCAGTTCCTTTTTCAGCAGGGCGAGTGCGCCGGCGACGTAGGCGAGCCTCTCCGGCACGGCCCCGGCCGGGGCGAGCCGGTCGATGTCGGCGCGGGAGGCGAGAGCGAAGTCCATCGCGATGCCGCCCTCGTCGCGGAACCGATAGCCCTGGCCGAGCGCCTCCGGCACGACGAGGATGTCCGAAAATAGAATGGCCGCGTCGAGGGCGAAACGTCGCAGCGGCTGGAGGGTGACCTCGGCGGCCAGGGCCGGGGTGCGGACCATGCCGAGAAAGGAATGTTTTTCCTTCAGCGCCCGGTACTCCGGCAGGTAACGGCCGGCCTGTCGCATGAGCCAGACGGGCGGACGATCGAGCGGCGCGCAGGCGCAGGCGGCGAGGAAACGTTCACGGCTGTTCATTATTCACCCACAGAGACAGAGCAGACACGGGGTTCCAATTTCAATCCACGCTCTGGCCGTAGATTTTACGGTTCAAATCCAGTCGCGCGGCTTAAGAAAGACTTCATAGAGTCGCGCCTCGGGCGAATCAGGCTCGGGTTGCCAGTCGTAATCCCAGCGTACGAGCGGTGGCAGGCTCATCAGGATCGATTCGGTCCGGCCGCCGCTTTGCAGGCCAAAAAGCGTACCGCGGTCGTAAACGAGATTGAACTCGACGTACCGGCCGCGCCGATAGAGCTGAAATTTTCGTTCACGTTCGCCGAACGGCGTGGTCTTGCGTCGGGCAACGATGGGTCGATAGGCGGCGAGGTAGGCGCTGCCCACGGCGCGGGCGAGGGCGAAGCTCTGTTCGGGGCCGAGTTCATTGAAGTCGTCGAAAAACAATCCTCCGATCCCACGCGGCTCGCCGCGGTGTTTTATGAGAAAATAATCGTCACAGTTTTTTTTGAAACGTGGATAAAGCTCGTCGCCGAAGGGCACAACGGCGTCGTGGGCGACGCGGTGCCAGTGCCGCGCATCCTCCTCGAATCCATAAAACGGCGTGAGATCAAAGCCGCCGCCGAACCACCAGGCGGAATTTTCAATTTCGGATTTTGGATTGCGGATTTCGGATTGTGAGTTGAGGGCCGTTCCGGCGGAAAAAAACCGGACATTCATGTGGCTGGTCGGCACATAAGGATTGCGCGGATGAACCACGAGCGAGACACCGAGCGCCTCGTAGGGCCGGCCGGCCAGCGCGGGACGTTGCGCCGTGGCCGAGGCCGGCAGAGTGGTGCCGGTGACATGAGAAAAGTTAACCCCCGCTTTTTCAAAAACGATGCCGTCCGCCAGCACGCGGGTGCGACCCCCGCCGCCGGCCGGGCGGGCCCAAGCGTCTTCGCGGAAACGCGCCGCACCGTCTTCCGCTTCCAGGGCGGCGCAAATCT
>DASRHD010000102.1:0-7541 GCA_035650695.1 Opitutaceae bacterium | reverse complement strand
GCTCATGCCGGGAGTGAGAGGCGCGCCGTGCCCCGACGTATCGGCCGCGTCGGCCAGGCATGCTTCGACGGACAGTGAGGCTTGGGCGAGGAGCATTCCATAAAGGCAATACGCGCGAAGAGTCGGGAAGGATGCGAGGTTCGAGGTTGGCGGCGCAAAATCAACAGCGGAATTCGGTCGCGCGGCAAGCGTTTGGCGATGGGAACGCCGGTCAGAATACCGCCAGCCCGATAAAGCCCAGCACGATAAGGGTGGCGAGGCAGGCGAGAATGACTTTTTCCTGGCGGGTGAGTGAGAACGGCATGGCGTCAGAAGCCGAAATTATGCAGCCGGGAAAACACTTCTTGCAACAAGGGGTCGCCGGCAAAATCGGCCCAGGGATGATTGCTGGAGATACGGACGAAAAGCTGAGATCCCCCGCGTTTGAAACCGTAGTGCCAGGCGAGGCGGAGCAGCTCGCGAGGAGAGCGGGGATTCCGGTAGGCCAGCGGTCGGTCATCGTAGATGTGCCAGAACCAGACGTATTGGGGAAGGTCTCCGTTGCGGAACAGGCGTGACTCGGCGGTGGGCAGCCCCCGTCCGCCCACGGTCAATTTCATCTCGGGATCAGCTGGCTCGGCCACCCAGCCCGATCCCGGCCAGCAGGCATCGGGCGTGTGGGAGGCCACCAGACTGACGGGCGCCTGGCCGGCCGACCAATAGGCGAGATAAATCGTCACCTGCAGGAGGCTGCCGTCGGGCATCGGTCGCAGGTAAGTGCGCTGCATCAGCGAATCGGTCTGCAGGACGTCGCTGAAACGAAACAAATCCTGCGAGGTCTGCACTTCCCAGCCGCCGGCATTCGCCGGCAGGATGGCGGCGAGGTCGGGCGCGGGCGCAGTGGATGTGGTGCGACGGGTGTCGGCAAAGAAGAACACCACCGTTCCGGCTGCCAAAACGAGCCCGGCGGCGAGCAGGGATTGAAGCGGGACGCGCGATTCGCTTGCAGGCGGACGGCTGGGCAGTGAAGCGGCCTTGGCCTTTTCGCCGCGGCCCAACCACAGGGCGAGGCCGGCGAGCATCACAGCGGTTATCCCGAGGATGGCGTAACCGGTCAAGTCATGCCACGAGCCGGTGATATTGGTGCCATGGGCAGACAGCAAGGTGAGGACGAGGGAGCGCAGAAAATTCATGGCCAGTGCCAGCGGCGCCGCCAGGAGAATGAGGACGAGCCGCGGACCGGCTCGGCGGAGAAGCGCGGCGGAAAAAAAGAAGCCGGCAAAGACGCAGGAAATGAGGCTGCGCACCCCGCTACAGGCCTCCTCCACGCCCACCGTGGTATTGCCCAGCACGATGAGATTGCCGTCGCGGGCGGCGGGGATGCCGAACAGATGCAGCGTGGCCAGCACGGAGCGGGTGATCCACAACTGCAGCAGGAACGTCAGGCGCATATAGGTGCCCGGCGGAATCGGCGCGCACAGCACCCAAAGAAAAACGGCGGTGAAGGCGATCCAGTTGAAAGGCACGGCGCGTGCCGGCATGGACGCGAAAACAAGCCAGCCCGCCGCCGTCAGCAGGGCGAGCGCGACGGTCAAAACGAAGTCGACGAGCGCGTGCGACCAGTCGAGGGCGGCGGCAAAGAGTCCGCCGACGGCCAGGACGGCGAGGCCGGCGACGAGGAGGCCGGCGACGGCGACAACCGTGGCTCCGCCGGCAGGCAGGAAACGGGCCGGGCCGGCCGTGCGGCTTTCTCGCAGCAGCAGCAGAAAGATCACGGGCATGAAAAGCCCGTGCGACAGCTCCGGATTATGGCGCCATTGCGGCCAGAGCAGGGTGCAGAGGCCGGCGGCCAGGACCGCCAGCAGCACGGCGTTGAAACGGGCCAGGAGAGGAAGGCGCCGGGTCGCGGCGCCGGCGGGGGGATCAGCCGGATTCATGGCGCGCGCGGGGAAATTCGATTGCCGCCATAGTGCTCGAACAAGGCATAGGTGACATCCAGGGCCATCGGCTCGATCACGACCGGGGGCGCGGCCGCCTTTTTCGCCGGCAGGCTTATCGGGTACGGTGGCGGCTGGAACAACGGCAGGATGCTGCCCAGTCGCCGCTCCGCCGAACGGCCGTGGAAGAACGCCTCGGCAATATCGAGAGTGTTGCGCGACGGAAGTCCGATCTGTTCGAACATGCCGCGGGCCAGGTGGAGATTTGACCAGCTGGCGTTGACCCCGGCGGAGCAAAAGAGCGCGGTCACGGCTTCGTAAGACTCCGCCGACGGCGCCAACGGCTGCTGTTGAAATTTCCTGAACACGGCAGCCAACAACTCGGCGTCGGGATAACGGATAAAGTGGGCGCAAAGCAGGTTGATGGCGGCGGGCGAGGGAACGGAGAGGAGGAAATCAGTTTCGCTTTCCACCAAGCTGCGCCATCCTTTGGCGGCGTAGGCGTCGAGTCGCAAAGCCAGATAATCCGGCTGGGGCAGGCCGGCGGCGGCGCGGTTGAGCGCAAGCAGGGCCTCATCCGGAAATCCCAAGGTTGTAAGCCCGCTGACTTGATAATAACTCCCGTAGGGCGACGCCGGCGCCAGGGCGAGCAGGGCGGAATGAGCCTCAGAGGTGTGTCCGGTTTCGATCAACAACTCGATTTCGGCGAGCCGGCGCAGATTGGAGGGCAGCGATCGGTCGCCGGCGAGGAAGCGCCGCAGCGGCTCGGGATCCCCCAGGCGGCGCCCGGCAAAAAAGAGCGCATGCAGCCAAACCGGCGCGTGCGCCGCATCGGCGCGGAGAAAGGAGGGGGTAAGCTGGGCGATGCGCGGAAAATCTCCCCGGGCGAGCAGGGCTCGGTACCATTCATGGACAATTTGGGCCGCTTGCTCGGGATTGTCCCGGAGCAACCGGGCATAAACCCGGTCCGATAGCGCCGGCTGGCTCATTTGCCAAAGCTTTGCCAGCAGCAAACCCGCCTGGTGATTGCGCGGATTCAAGTTGTAGGCATAAGAAAGGCCGAGCAGTGCCTCACTGACATGGTTTGTGGCCAGCGCCGCGCCGGCTTTTTCATAAAAATATTCCGCGCGCGCCGCCTGGATCTGGCGCCACGCCGGCGGCCAGGCCACCGCGGTGAGATGCACCGGGTATCCGATGCCACGCAGCACGGAAAAAATCCCCAGCACCACCACCAGATAAAGCACCGCCAATCCCCCGCTGTAAAAGGCGAGGGCCCGCCCCCAAAACGGCCTCACTTCCTTGGTGTCGGCGGAACAGCGCGGCCCGCCCGGCGTGCTCACCAGCAGCGGACATACCCGGCGGAAACGAGCCGGCCGGTGCCAGGAGGTGCAGGCGTCGCATCCGGTTTCAAGCGCACGGCCGGAGTCGCTGGGGTTTTGGCACGGGCAACGCCCGCCGCGCCAGCGGAAGACGGTCTTGCGGATGTTCCAGTAGAAGAGGCTCCACCAGAAACGGAAAAAATCGCCGGCCCAGCCGATCACGCCCCACAGCCTAGGGTCCGCCACCCGCCGCTGCAATGTCGAAACTACGCTGAACCCGGGACTTTTATCGCAATCCGGACGGACGAGCCGGGAAAATTTTTTGCATTTTCGGAGCTTTGCATTAAGAATTCGCCTTCCACCTCCCGCATCGAAACCTCCCCTTCATGCTCATGAAATTCCTCAAATTACTTTTCATCCTCGTGGTGTTCGGCGCTTTTGCCGGCACGGTTTGCGCCAAGGTCAAGGTCGGCCAGCCGGCGCCTGACTTCACCCTCACCGACATCAACGGACAGACGCATTCGCTTTCCGAATATAAAGGCAAAACCGTCGTCCTGGAATGGAACAATCCCGACTGTCCATTCGTGAAAAAGCACTATGAAAGCGGCAATATTCCCGGCCTGCAGAAAAGCGCCACCGCCGATGGCGTGGTCTGGCTTGTGATCAATTCCGGCGCGACGGGCAAGGAAGGCGCCGACTACACGCCGGAGCAGATCAAAGCCTGGCTGCAGAAAAATTCCGCCGCTCCCACCGCCTATTGCTACGATCACGACGGCAAGGTCGGCCATCTTTACAATGCCAAGACCACGCCCGACATGTATGTGATCAATCCGGACGGCATTCTGGTCTACGACGGCGCGATCGACAGCATCCGCTCGGCCGACATCTCCGACATCGCCAAGGCGACGAACTACGTGAAGGCTGCGCTCGAGGCGGTCAAGGCGGGCCAGCCCGTGCCGACGCCGGTGAGCCGGCCTTACGGCTGCTCGGTGAAATATTGAACAGTTCGCCTCAACCCCCGCGCCTTTTCGCCCTTCAAGCCGGAGCCAATCGCTCCGGCTTTTTCATGCCGGGCGCTATGCCTTGACGCTGAAAATTTCGGCGTGGAGCGTGCCTTCCGAGACCTTGGTCACCGGCCCGGTCATCTGGACGTAAAAATCCGGGCTGATTTCAATCGCGATCTGGCCGCCCGGCATGTGCACGGTGACACGGTTGTCGACCAGCCCGAGCTTGTGGGCGACCGCGGCGGTGGCGCAGCTGCTGCTGCCGGAGGCCAGGGTATAGCCGGCGCCGCGCTCCCAGATTTCGATCTGGATGTTGGCCCGGTCGATCACCCGCATGAACTGCACATTGGTGCGATGCGGAAAAAGCGGGTCGGCTTCCAGGTCCGGTCCGTAGGTCCGGGCCAGATTGGGGGAAATTTCCGGGAGGAGAATGGTGCAATGAGGGTTGCCGATGGTGGCGGCGCAATAGGTGAACTCACGGCCGTGGGCGGTGATCTTTTCATTGATGACCTCGCGCGGCGGACCGGCCACCGGGATCTTCTCGCTATGAAAGCTTACCTGGCCCATGGCCACGCTGATCAGGCGACCGCTCTCCTTCACCACCGATTGGACGATGCCGCCCAGCGTCTGGATGGTGAAGGCGGAGGCGCCGGCAAAACCCTGGTCGAAAAGGAAGCGCGAAAAAATCCGCAGGCCGTTGCCGGACTTTTCCGCCTCGGAGCCGTCGGGATTGAAGATGCGCAGGGCAAAAGAGGCCCGCTTGGTCGGCAAAGGCCCCCACAGGATGCCGTCGGAGCCGACGCCGTAATGGCGGTGACAAATGACGCGGATCTGCTCCATCGTCGGAACCTTCCAGAAGGGAAAGTCGGAAGGGTTGAGCACGAGGTAATCGTTGCCGAGGGCGTGGTACTTATGAAAGCGCATGGACGGAAGGGGAAAAGCTTGCCCGCAAAAATTCCCGAAGGCACGGAAAATTTCATCGAATCCCCGGAAATGAGGGCAATGACTCAACCTGCGGCTTGCGCAAAAGAACTCATCCCCGGCCCGGTCTTATTTTGCCGCCACCTGGGTCGCCGCAGCCGCGGGCTGGGGCGCGCCGTAGCCGAAAAGCCGCCGCTTCTTGATCGCCTCGGCCACGGGGGCCGGCACCATTTTCTCCCACGAGGAATCACCGGCCTTGATGCGGTCGAGGACGTCGCGGGAAAAGATGCCGAGGATGTCGGGATTGAAACCGACAATGCATTCGAGGTAGTGATTTTCCAGCAGATGATCGTAAAGATTGCGGAGATGGTCGAGGATGTGGACGTTGCGGGCGGTGATGAGGACGCCGGAGGCGAACGCCTGGGGCAGGTTGACGCTGGCCACCGTCGCCGGATGGCCGCTCGAAATATAGCGGTCATAGGCGTCCTGACGCATGGGATAAATATAGAGGCGGACCGCGTTGCGGAAGAGCCGGCCGAATGATTCGAGAATGCCGCCAGGCAGGTTTTCGTAGTACTTTTCGTTGAAGACCTCGACGAGATTGTTCACTCCCATGGCGACCCCTATCATTTCGTTGGTATAGCGGCGGAAATAGGAGGTGAGGCGGTAGTATTCGCTGTAATTGGAAATGAGCACGGTGAAGCCGATGTCGCCGAGCAGGTCGACGCGGGAAAGGAAGTCCTGCGGATCGAGGCCGCCGTCGGCGAGAAGGTTGTTCATGGTAATCTCCATCAGGACCACGACCTCCTTGCCTTTGACCATCGGCTCCTGCACGAACTGTGCCGCGGCGCAGTTGAGCATGTCGACATTGACATGGGTGACCGGCCGGAAGCTGCCCCGCTCGACCAGAATGGCCTTTTTGTGGAGCACCTCGGACGGCTGGACGACGGTGCCGCCGGGGCCGAACATGACCGCGTTGGTCAGACCGTGCTGGACCAGGTGCAGTGACATGAGCCGGTTGTCGAAATTTGGGAAGGCCGGTCCGCTGAAAGTGAGCATGTCGATTTCGATGCGGTCGGCGCCGATGTTGTCGACCAGCGAAGGGATGAACTGCTGCGGATCGTCGCGGAAATAAAAGGCCCCATAAATCAGGTTCACGCCGACAATGCCGAGTGCCTGCTGCTGCTGGACGCTTTCCTTGTCCCACATGCGCACATGCAGGATGATGTCGCTTGGCTCGCTCTCCGGCGTCGTCTGGAAGCGCACCCCGATCCAGCCATGGGCTTCGTTTGTGCCCTTGAAATTGCGGGTTGCGACCGTGTCGGCGAAAACGAAAAACGTCGTGCGGTTGCCGCGCTGGCCGGCGAGGCGTTCGATCAAAAGCTTGTACTCGTGGTCGAGCATGAGGGCGAGCCGCTCGCGCGAAACATAGCGGGGAGCCTTGCCGTAAATGGCATCGCTGAAGGCCATGTCGTAGGCCGAGATGGTCTTGGCAATGGTGCCGGAGGCGCCGCCGGCCTGGAAGAAATGGCGGGCGACCTCCTGGCCCGCGCCGATTTCCGCAAAGGTGCCGTACTTCAGCTGCTCGAGATTGATCGTGAGCGCCTTGCGGTTGGTGGTCAGGAGTTCCTTTTGCGGTTCGTTCATGGGCGGACTTCAAAACAAACAGAAAATCCACCAAAGAAAAGCATGCAGCTCGGTTTTTTCCGGATGATGGATCCCGGCGGCGCCAGGTGGTCCGATCGGGAGTGCCCGGTGCCTTTTCACTGGCCGACGCGATGAAATGCGTTAGTTTGCGCGGGAATGAGAAATTTTTTCACGTCGATGCTGGCCACCCTGGCGGCATTGTGGATTTTCCTCGTCGGTCTGATCGTACTGCTGCTCGTTTTTTTCGCCGCCGTGGCGGCGATCGGCGGCAAAAACGGTGTGACGGTGGAATCCGGCTCCTATCTGGTCTTTGACCTGACGACCAATATCACGGACGCGGCGCCCCCGCCCGATTTCGGCGGTTTTGGCGGGGACCAGGACGGAACGCTGCAGTTGCGCACCGTCACCCGGGCTCTGCGGGCCGCGGCGAAAGACGACCGCATCGCCGGCGTCTATCTCACCGGTTCGCTCAGTCCGCTGGGCTACGGCGCGGGCTTTGCCGCGCTCAAGGAAGTGCGCGAAGCGCTTAATGCCTGTCGCGCCGCCGGCAAGCCGGTGGTGGCTTACCTTGATTTTGCCATGACTCGCGATGTCTATCTCGCCTCGGTGGCGAGCGAGGTTGCGCTCAATCCCTACGGCGTCGTCCTGCTTCCCGGCCTGTCGAGCCAGCCGATTTTTTTCACCGGCGCGCTCGACAAGTTCGGCATCGGGGTGCAGGTGACGCGGGTGGGCAA
>DASRHD010000101.1:0-5950 GCA_035650695.1 Opitutaceae bacterium | reverse complement strand
CGTTTCCCGGCGCGCTGATCGACCGCGCCCTCGCGCGGCGCCTCGGCGGATTCGATCCGCGCTGGGGCCCGCTGGCCGATTATGAGTTTTGGTACCGCCTCGCCTGCGCCGGACGCGTCGAGGTCATCCGCGCCGCCGCGGCATTTTATCGCCTGAGCGAAGGCCAGTGGACGGACACCCAATGGCCGGTCATGCTCCGACGCATGCACCTGCTTCGGCTACGCATCGCTCGCGAACAGTTTCCCTGCCACCCGCGGTTTGGGCGCTGGCTCGCCCGCTTTTTTACCGCCCGGGCGGCGCGCAGCTATGCCCGCCGTTTTTCGGAAAAACCCGCCGGCCTCGCCCGTGCCCTCCGTTTCAAAAAAATTCCCCTCGCCGCGCTGCCCAGCGGCTGGGTCTGGCAGGTCCTGAAACTTTCCGCCTGATGCCCGAGTTGCGCCTCACCGTCGCCATCTGCACCTACAACCGCGCCGGGCTGCTGCGCCAGACCCTGGCCGGCATCGCGCGGCAGAATTTCCCCCACGATCGCTTCGAGGTGCTGGTGGTGGACAATAACTCCACCGACGACACGCGCGGCGCGGTGGCGGGATTTGCCGCCGCCTCGCCCGCGCCCCGGCATATTTTGGAAACACGGCAGGGCCTCGACCATGCGCGCAACCGGGCCATCGCCGAGGCGCGCGGCGAGATCATCGTTTTTGCCGACGATGACATTCTCGTCGAGCCCGACTGGCTGACCCGGCTGAACGCGCCATTTGCCGCCGACACCACCCGCCGGATCGGCGCCGTCGGCGGCGAAGTCGTGCCGGTTTTTCCCGACGGCCTCCCGCCGTGGGTCGCCGAATGGCATGCGCCGCTCGGCTTCCGTTCCGACGCCGGGCCGCTGCCGCCGTCGCAATCGCCGATGGGCGCCAACTTCGCCTTTCCCCGCTGGGTTTTCGAGCGCCACGGCCTCTTCCATACCACGCTCGACCGCAGCGGGAAAAATCTCTTCGGCGGCGGCGACACCGAAATGATCCGGCGCCTGCGCGCCGCCGGCCTGGAGATCTGGTTCGCGCCCGCCGCCCGCGTCCTCCACCAAATGCCGGCCAGCCGCACCACCTTTCGTTACGCCACGCGCCATGCTTTTGATTCGGCGCGTTCGCGGGTCGTCGAACGCGCCGGCCAGCCCGGCGCCGCCCGTTATCTGCTGACCCGCTTCGCCGGCAATCTTTGCAAGGTTGCCGGTTTCGCCCTCCTTGCCCTGTTTTGCCTCCTCGCTCTCCGCACCGGCGACGCCAAAAAATCCCTTGTGCGGGCCTGGCGCTCCTGCGGCTATCTCTATCAAATCCCGCGCTCGCTCGCCGGCAAAATTTAGCTTCAACTCCGCCATGGCCGATCTGCTGCCCGTCTCCGTCGTCATCGTGGCCAAAAACGAATGGCACAATCTGCCGCGCTGCCTCGCCAGCGTGCAAGGCTGGGTGAGCGAGATCGTCGTCGCACTCAATGACACCACCGACGACAGCGAGGCGGTGGCGCGAAGTTTCGGCGCGCGCGTGCAGACCCTGCCCTGGCAGGGTTATCGCGACACCAAGAACGCCGCGCTCGCCCTCGCCAGCCAACCGTGGGCGCTGGCCCTCGATGCCGACGAAGAGGTCTCCTCCGAACTGGGCGGTGAAATCGCCGCTTTCTTCGACCGCGGCGACGCCGCCCGTTTTTCCGGCGCGCGCTTCCCGCGCAAAGTCCGGTTTCTCGGCCGCTGGATCACCCATGGCGACTGGTATCCCGACTACAGCCTGCGCCTTTTCCGCCGCGACCGGGCGCGCTGGGGCGGCAACGCCTACCTGCATGAGAAAATCGATTGCTCGGGCGAGGTCGCCACGCTCCGCGGCGATCTGCTTCATTATCCCTACGACACGCTCGCCGCGCAGCAGCGGAAAATGGTGACCTATGCGGAGCTGTTTGTTCAACAGGGCTCGGCCGAGGGCGCCACAATTTCGCCGCCCGGCATCCTTGGCCGGGCCTGCTGGCGCTTTATCCGCGCCTACATTTTAAAGCGGGGCTTTCTCGACGGCTTTCCCGGCCTGGTCGCCGCCCTGGTCAACGCCCATTATACTTTTCTCCGTTACGCCTCGCTCTATGAGGCCCGTTCCGTCCCGCCCCAAAAAAAATCTTGAGCAACTTTCTCTGTCGCGCCCGCCTGCTTTATCGCGCCTGCCGCTATCGCTGGAAACTTGATCCGGCGGAGATCGCCTTTGTGCGCGCTCAGGCCCGGCCCGCCACCACCGCCGTCGATATCGGTGCCCATAAGGGCGGCTATGCCTTCTGGATGGCGCGGGCGGTCGGCCCGGCCGGCCGGGTCATCGCTTTCGAACCGCAGCCGGAGCTGGCGGCGGCGCTGCAACGCGCCTTCCGACCGCAACGCCAGGTCGCCATTGAAAATATCGGGATCTCCGACCGCTCCGGAGAATTGATGCTGTCCGTGCCCGGTGCCGGCCCCTCGCCCGGGGCATCATTCGAGACCAGCGAAATCACCGCCCATTGGCCACGCAAAATTTCCGTCGCGGTCTCGACCCTTGATGCCTGCCTGGCCCGCCCACGCCCGCGCATCAGCCTGATCAAGTGTGATGTCGAGGGCCATGAGCTGAATGTTTTTCGGGGCGCGGAAAAAATCCTTCGGGAGGAGCGCCCCGCCCTGCTCTTCGAATGCGAACAGCGCCATCAAAACGGGCACTCCATCGGCGACGTCTTCGATTTCCTCGGCGATCTGGGCTACCGCGGATTCTTTTTCATCCACGGCACGCTCCGCCCTCTCGCCGAGTTCGATCCTTCCCGGCACCAGAATTGCGCCACGCCGCGACTTTACTGCAACAATTTTGCCTTTCTTCCCGCCGAGGGACGCCACGGACAAACCTGATTCGCCGCTCGCCTCGGTCTGAACAGCGGTCATTTTCCTCCCATGGCCCAGGAGCCAATCCCTTTCAGCCGCGCCGCCGAGGAACTCATCGGCGAATTCCGCGGCGTGCCGTTCAACGAACCGGCTCGCATGCGCAAGCGTCCGACCCAGCCCCTGGCGTCGTTGATTGAAGATCTGCTCGTCAAGCACCGCATCGGCCGGGCCTCGCCCGAGGATGCCCTCCGCGAACGCTGGCCCGCCCTCGTCGGACCGGCCAATGCCTCCTATTCGCATGCCGCGTACATCGACGCCCGTGGCCGTCTCACCATTCTTGCCGCGCATGCCGTCGTCCGGCACGAGATTTTCCTCCACCGCGCGACCATTCTCGCGCGTGTCCGCGCCGTTCCGGGCTGCGGCCATGTGCGCGAAGTCATCGTCCGTGCCGGCTAGGGTCGCTCAAGCCGCGCCGGTTCGGGCCGAAAATGAGTGGCGTGCCCCAAAATTTTCGCTTGCGCCCGGCGTCCGCCTCCCGGATTCTCTCTGCTTGCGTTAGTGGAAGCCCGCAGGTTGCGGACTTCCACCATGTCTGGTCCGGCCCTCCGCCGGATTAGAACGGTGACGCCGGCTATGCCGCGGTCTTCCTGCGGTACTGGCGGGTGTCACGGGGGTTGCAAAACTCTCCTTCAGACGTGCCAACCAACCGAACAACATGCCCACCATCGCCAAAAACGAAGTCATCAGCCAGTATAAAACCCACGAAAACGACACCGGCTCGTCCGAAGTCCAGGTCGCGCTCCTTACCGCCCGGATCAATCATCTGACCGAGCACCTGCGCCTCCACCGCAAGGACTTCCATTCGCGCCGCGGTCTCCTTCAAATGGCCAGCCGCCGCCGCAAGCTTCTCGATTATCTCAAGCGGCACGACTTGCCCAAGTACAACGAGCTGTTGCAGAAACTGAATCTGCGCAAATGACGCTTTGCCGGTGGGCGGCCCTCCGCGGACCGCCCGCCGTCGTTTGACGAACCTCCGCACAGACCGGGACATTTCCGCTTGCCGCCACCGCCGCGGCCGGGCGCCAAACGGAAATCTCTCGCGTCTGAGACGAGGCGACAAAGCCGGCAGCCTGCGCGCTGTCGCTGCCCAGCCCCAACCGGAGCCCTGCTCCACCACCCGCCGCCGCAGTTCCCCTGCGTTCCCCGAGCGGGCTTAAAACTCAGATAACCATCCGAAAATCGCAATGAATCAGAAACATACCGTCTCCGTATCCGAATACGGAATCACCTTCGGCACCGGCTCCATCGCCCACCTCGCCAACGGCGCCGTCACCGTCACCACCGGCGAGACCACCGTCTTCGTCGCCGCCACCGTCGCCGCCAATATCAGGCCCGGGCAGGACTTTTTCCCGCTCACCGTCGACTACCGCGAAAAATACGCTGCGGCCGGCCGCTTCCCCGGCGGCTACTTCAAGCGCGAAGGCCGCCCCTCCGAAAAGGAAATTCTCACCTCGCGCCTCTGCGACCGCCCCTGCCGCCCGCTCTTTCCCAAGGGCTTCCTCAATGAAGTCCAGGTCATCGGCCTCCTCCTCAGCGCCGACCAGTCGCATGAAGCCGACATCTCCATGGTCAACGGCGCCAGCGCCGCCCTTGCCATTTCCGACATTCCATGGAATGGCCCCATCGCCGCCGTCCGCATCGGCCAGGTTGACGGCCAGTTCGTCGCCAATCCGACCATCGAGCAGATGTTCTCCAGCAACCTCGACCTCATCTACGTCGGCACCGAGAAGGAAATGCTCATGATCGAAGGCTCGGCCGACCAGCTGCCCGAGGAGCGCTTCATCGAGGCCCTCGAGTTCGCCCACAAGGCCATTCAGCCGGTCATCGCCGCGATCAAGCAGCTCGTCACCCTCGCCGGCAAGCCCAAGGCCCAGATCGCCCTTGTCACCGCCAAGCCCGAGGCCGAGGCCATCATCAAGCGCGTCGCCGCCCCCAAGATCGTCGATGCCATCTTCGGAAAGGAAAAGGCCGTCCGCGTCGCCAACATCAAGGCGCTCAAGGATGAGGCCAAGGCCGCCCTCACCGCCGAACTCGGCGAAGGCAAGTTCGCCGACTCCGACATTTCCATCGTCTTCGAGGAACTCCAGGAGCATGCCTACCGCTCCGCCGTCCTCGAGCGCGGCACCCGCGCCGACGGCCGCGACAATCTCTCGCTCCGTCCCATCACCTGCGAAGTTGGCGTCCTCCCGCGCGTCCACGGCTCCGCCCTCTTCCAGCGCGGCGACACCCAGGGCCTCGTCATCACCACCCTC
This sequence comes from Opitutaceae bacterium, assembly GCA_035650695.1. GTDB lineage: Bacteria > Verrucomicrobiota > Verrucomicrobiia > Opitutales > Opitutaceae > DASRHD01. The sequence continues at coordinate 772 of DASRHD010000101.1, read as the reverse complement.
GGCCCGACCAAGGAGGCGCAGGAACTCGACGCCCTCACCGGCGGCGCCCGCTCGAAGTCGTTTATCCTCCATTACAACTTCCCACCCTTCTCCGTCGGCGAAACCGGACGCTTCACCGGCCCCGGCCGCCGCGAAATCGGCCACGGCGCCCTCGCCGAGCGCTCGCTTCTCCCCGTCGTGCCCGCCGAGGACGTGTTTCCCTACTCCGTCCGTCTCACCTCCGAGATCATGGCCTCGAACGGCTCGACCTCGATGGCCTCGATCTGCGGCGGCTGCCTCTCGCTCATGGACGCCGGCGTGCCCATCGTCGCGCCCGTCGCCGGCATCAGTTGCGGACTCATCACCGAGAAAAATGACGCCGGCGAGGTGACCAAGTTCGTCACTCTCACCGACATCATCGGCGAAGAGGACCACTTCGGCGACATGGACTTCAAGATCGCCGGCACCACCACCGGCATCACCGGCTTCCAGCTCGACCTCAAGATCAACGGCCTCCGTTTCGACATCGCCAAGCAGGCCGTCTTCCAGGCCCGCGACGCGCGCATCAAGATCCTCAAGGCCATGCTCGCCGCCATTCCCGCGCCCCGCGCCCAGCTCAGCACCTACGCGCCGCGCATCCAGACCATCCAGATCGACCCCGAGAAGATCGGCCTCCTCATCGGCCCGGGCGGCAAGACCATCCGCCGCATCACCGAGACCACCGGCGCGCAGATCGACATCGCCGAGGACGACTCCGGCAAGGTCTACATCTATTCCAACAACGCCGACGCGA
>DASRHD010000100.1:0-10865 GCA_035650695.1 Opitutaceae bacterium | reverse complement strand
CGTCACCTTCGACCAGCTTGTCGAGGCCTATCTCGAGCAGGCGCGGGCTCTCGCCGCCGGCGGTGTGGACGCGCTCCTCGTCGAGACGATTTTCGATACGCTCAATGCCAAGGCCGCCCTCTTCGCCACCGAACAGCTTTTCGACGAACTCGGCGCCCGCCTGCCGGTGATGATTTCTGTCACCATCACCGATGCCTCCGGCCGCACGCTTTCCGGCCAGACCGTCGAGGCGTTCTATAACTCCGTCCGCCACGCCCGGCCGTTCAGCGTCGGCATCAACTGCGCGCTCGGCGGCCGCCAGATGAGGCCCTATCTTGAGGAACTCTCCCGCATCGCCGAATGTTACGTTACCTGCTACCCGAACGCGGGCCTGCCCAATGCCTTTGGCGGTTACGATGAGACGCCCGCCGACATGGCCGCGGTGCTCGGCGAATTCGCCGCCGCCGGCTTCGTCAACCTTGTCGGCGGCTGCTGCGGCTCCACTCCCGCACATATCGCCGCCATCGCCCAAGCCGTGCGAGGCAAAAAGCCCCGCGCGCTTCCCGCCGCCGCGCCCGCCCTCCGCCTCAGCGGCCTCGAACCGTTGACCGTCGCCTGATTTTTCATGAACCACGGAGACATAGAGAGCATAGATCTTTCCAAGAAAGCATTCTTTACCGTCTCCCGTTCGTTCTCCGTGCCCTCCTTGTCTTCGTGGTGAATAACTCCTCTGCCAACGCCTCCAGTTTTCTCGTCATCGGCGAACGGACCAACATCACCGGTTCGCCGAAATTTGCCAAGGCCCTCAAGGCCGGCGACTGGGAAGCCTGTCTCGCCATCGCCCGCCAGCAGGTCGAGAGCGGGGCCAACGTCATCGACATCAACGTCGACGAAGCGTTGATCGACGGCGAGGCCACGATGGTGAAATTTCTCAACCTCATCGCCGCCGAGCCCGAGATTTCGCGCGTCCCCGTCATGCTCGATTCCTCGAAATGGACCGTGCTCGAAGCCGGCCTGAAGTGCCTTCAGGGCAAGGGCATCGTTAATTCCATCTCGCTCAAGGACGGCGAGGCCGAATTTCTCCGCCGCGCCGGACTTGTGCGCCGTTATGGCGCCGCCGCCGTGGTTATGGCCTTCGACGAACAAGGTCAGGCTGCCACCCGCGACGACAAGGTCCGCATCTGCACGCGCGCCTACCGGCTCCTCACGGAGAAAACCGGCTTTCCCCCCACCGATATCATCTTCGATCCGAATATTCTCACCGTCGCCACCGGCATCGAGGAGCACAACAACTACGCCGTCGATTTCTTCGAGGCCACCAGCCTGATCAAGCAGGCGCTGCCCGGCGCGAAGGTCAGCGGCGGCGTCTCCAATGTCTCGTTTTCCTTCCGGGGCAACAACCCGGTGCGCGAGGCGATCCATACGGTCTTCCTCTACCACGCGATCAAGGCCGGCCTCGACATGGCCATCGTCAACGCCGGCATGCTTGGCGTCTACGAGGAAATCCCCCCGGAACTACGCGATCTCGTCGAGGATGTGCTGCTCAACCGCCGGCCGGACGCCACCGAGCGGCTTGTGACCTTCGCCGACGAGCTCAAAGCCAAGGAGGCCGCGGCCAAAGCCGCTTCGAGCGATCCCTCAACTCTCAACTCTCAACCTTCAACCGCCGACGCATGGCGAAGCCTTTCCGTTGAAGAACGGCTGAGTCATGCGTTGGTGAAAGGCATCGACACGTTCGTCGAAGCCGACACCGAGGAAGCGCGCCGCAACACCGCGAAATATCCGCGGCCGCTCGCCATCATCGAAGGCCCGCTCATGGACGGCATGCGCGTGGTCGGCGACCTTTTCGGCGCCGGCAAGATGTTCCTCCCGCAGGTGGTGAAATCCGCCCGCGTGATGAAAAAATCCGTCGCCTACCTCACCCCGTTCATGGAGGAGGAAAAGCGCCAGAACCTTGCGGCCGGCGGCACCGCCCGCGCCAACGGAAAGTTCCTTATCGCCACGGTCAAGGGCGACGTCCACGACATCGGCAAGAACATCGTCGCCGTCGTTCTCGCCTGCAACAATTACGAGGTCACCGACCTCGGCGTGATGGTGCCGTCCGACAAGATTCTCGCCAAGGCCCGGGAGATCGGCGCCGACGTCATCGGTCTCTCCGGCCTGATCACGCCGTCGCTCGATGAAATGGTCCACGTCGCCAAGGAAATGGCCCGTGAGAATTTTTCCGTGCCGCTGCTCATCGGCGGCGCCACCACCAGCCCCGCGCACACCGCCGTGAAAATCGCGCCGGAGTACGCCCCCGGCGTCGTTCACGTGCTTGATGCTTCCCGCGTGGTCAACGTCGTCAGCTCGCTCCTCTCGCCCGAGCAAAAACCCGCCTTTCTCGCCGAGACCGTCGCGAAGCAGGAAAAGCAGCGCGCAGAATTTGCCGCGCGCCGCTTGCGCAAACCGCTCCTTTCGCTCGCCACCGCCCGCGACCGCCGCTCTCAATTCGACTGGGCCGCGGTCGACATCCCCCGTCCGGAGTTTTTCGGCACACGGGTCTATTCCTCTGATTCCTCCTCGCCTCCCGCTTCTCGCTCCTCGCTACTTTTAGAAGACATTCTCCCGTTCATTGATTGGGGCCCGTTTTTCAGTGCCTGGGAATTGCACGGACGCTATCCGGACATTTTAAAAGATCCGGCCGTTGGGACCGAAGCGACAAAAGTCTTCAACGACGCCAAAAAGCTCCTCGGCATCATTGTCGGGGAAAAGCGCTACGTCGCCAAAGCCGTGATCGGGTTCTGGCCGGCCAATGCGGTGGGCGACGACGTCGAGGTCTACGCCGACGAGAGCCGCTCGCGGGTGCTAACCACGTTCCATTTTCTCCGCCAGCAGCTGGAGAAACCGGCCGACCAGTTCAACCATTGCCTTGCCGACTACATTGCGCCGAAAGATTCCGGACGGATCGATTATCTCGGCGGATTTGCTGTCACCGCCGGCCACGGCGTTGAGACCGTCGCGGCGGCATTCAAGGCGGCGCATGACGATTATTCCGCGATCATGGCCCAGGCGCTGGGCGACCGGCTGGCCGAGGCGCTGGCCGAGCTCATGCACAAAAAGGCGCGTGATTTCTGCGGCTTCGGCAAAACCGAAAAGCTGACGATGGAGGAAATCATCCGCGAAAAATACCGCGGCATCCGTCCCGCGCCGGGTTATCCGGCCTGCCCCGACCACACCGAGAAGCCGATTTTGTTCAAACTCCTCGATGCCGAGGCCGCGACCGGCATTGCGCTGACCGAATCCTGCGCCATGACCCCGGCGAGCAGCGTCAGCGGCCATTATTTCAACCATCCCGACTCAAAATATTTCGGCGTGGGCAAGCTCGGCCGCGACCAGGTCGAGGAGTATGCCTCGCGGAAATCGATGACCGTTCCAGAAACCGAACGCTGGCTGGGGCCCTATCTCGATTACGAGCCTTGAGAGGCATTCGGAGCCCGTCGAATGGATGCCAAGCGGAAAAATTTCACCCTCGCCGAAACCGAAAAATGGCGGGGAGCGTATCTCGACCATGAATTAAATTAAGAGCGACGAAGCTCCTTGAATTATGAACAGCAGGTACCAGTCTGCTTAGTAATGATACTCTTGCGAAATATTCAGGCCGTTATTTTTTTTATTATGGTTGCTGCTGTCACCAGTTCACTTGGGGCCGAGCCGTTATCATATTCAGAAACTGAGGAGAAGCCAAAGCCCCGCTTGCAGACACCTCCGCGATATCCATACGAAATGCGAATAGCGGCTCTTGAGAGCGATGTATTAGTCGAACTGGTTGTCGATAAGAATGGGAATGTTTGCGATGCTTCTATTATTAACAATACCGAACCGGAATTTGCTGCTGCAGCCCTGGAAGCGTTAAGAAACTGGGAATTCAAACCAGCTCGCAAGGGCGGCCAAAATGTAGATGTGAAAATAAAATTCCACTTATTTTTTGAAATAGAATTCACCCTGGATGGGAGCAAAATTTTCACCCTGCATCAGCCGCCGGCCAGCGAGGACATTCCAACATTCACGGTCGGAATAGTAACGCCCTACACGACAATGCCGGCCGAAAAACCGCTAAGCCTGATTAATGACGTTAAAGCCGTGTATCCTTTTCCGCTGCTTGCCACCGGGGTCACCGGTAAGGCAAAGGTTCGTTATATCGTTGGAGAAAATGGAATCGTGGGATATGCGTCGATCCTTTCGGCCTCAAAACCTGAATTCGGTGAAGCTGCCCTGGCCATGATCCGAGCTCGGCGCTTCCAACCACCAACCAATGCAGGCAGACCCTGCGTCGCCGTCTATGATATGTCGGTGCTGTTTAAAAAAAATGGTCCTGATATAACTCTCAATGATAATACGTGGCTACTTCTCGAAAAAGAGAAGCAAGAGGGACGCAAATTTGCTTCTCCGGGAAAGCTGGATGCACAACTTACGCCCCGCGTGATGGTCTCTCCCGTCGATTTTCGGCAGCCGCCGACAAAGCCTCAAACTGTCGTCGTTGAATGCATCATCGACCAGAAAGGCGATGTGCAACTACCGCGTATCGTCAAAGCCGACGATCAAGATTGCGCGTATGCTGCGCTGACCGCGATTGCGCAGTGGAAATTTTCGCCACCGATGAAAAATGGCCAACCCGTCGATGCGCGTGTAGAAATCCCTTTTGATTTTCATTGATTATATCCCTGGACGGTTGCGTTGGGCGCATCTAATACGCGTTAATTAGATTATGGCGGAGTGCCGTGCAGCGCTTCATCCAGCTGCGCTTGATCCAATTTGTAGGCAAGGATGCTATAAGAAACACGGTCATCAGGCTCGCGCTTTCGCAAGTAAGCGCACAGCCTGGCCCAACGGAGGTCGTCATAGCGGCGGACAACTCCGTTCCTGACCAGCTGGGCAAAAATGGCCGAGTCAGAGCCCGGCTTTAAGCGTTCGATTTGCCCGGTCAGGTTCTGATATTCACGTTCATAAACACTGTTCCAATGACCAAAATAGGCTGCTTCGTAGGCGTCGCCCCATGGTCCGGACAGGCGTTGATAAACACCCTGGAGCATTGTCGCGCTTACCAGGTAGGTTCCCGGGCGAAGCCTGTATTGAAACAGCCGTTTTTGGTCGATAAATGAAGGCAGTATAATCGTCTCACCCAAGTTAAAGGAATCGAGCTCCTCACTGCCAAAATACGAAAAATAGAGCGGAGCTTTTGGGCCGACCTGGCCGCCATATCGCGCGATCCATTTCTCCACCGCGGGCAAATCTTGCCCCCAGTCGAGCGAACTGTCGACGAGAACCCGGTAGCCATTTTTCGGCCCTCCGGCGAATGGGTTAAAATAGGCCAACATTTGCGGATATCCCCTCCAGGCCTCGCCGATGGACCAGATGATCAAGCCGCTTATCAGTATGGCTCCGACAAAAGGACGGGATCGCCATCCATTCGCCAATACGCCGACCAAAATGAAGAGAGCGGGATAGATCGGCAATAGGTGGCGGATTCCAATGTTAAGATTTCCAGCCATCATGACCGCAAGGTAGACGGCAAACATCACCACCAACGGAATAAATTCATAATAATTGACGGTCGCGGTCTCCGTCGAACCATCGGCCGCCCTAATCAGGCGTGAGCAGCCTTTTTTCCCGACGACAACTATGGCCGCCGCTGTCGCCACTAAAAACGACACCGGCGTTTTAAAGAACCATGCCACCGGAAAGAAATACCACCAGCCCGTCATCGAATATTGCCCCAGCAGAAAGGCCGGGCGGCGCTGGGTTGTCATCATGAAAAGACGGACATCGATTAGAAAATGTTCCGGCAAAACCCGCCATTTTCGACTCCAGTCGATTAATTTCGAAGCGAAGCCTTCAGGCTGGCCGCCAAGATGGGCCCAGAATTGCGAACCAGCCGGGGTCTGAAGACCAAATGAATAATGGAAATTGTAGACCGCCCATAAAACAAGATATGATATTATTGCCGTCGCAATTACGGGAAATATCAAAAATAAGGCCTGCCGCGAAGGCTCCCTCTCCTCTTTGGTGCCGCGACCGGGAATCGAGACCTTTAGGGGACGTCTCAAAAGCAATCTTAACCCCAGCATGATGACCGCCATCGGCATGATAAGCAGTCCGGACAGTTTGGTGGTGACCAGTCCACCTATGGCCAGGCCGCACCATAACATGGTTTTAGCCGATATATGATGCAGCAGCCGCCAGTAGGCCCAAACGGCAATGGTAAAAAATAACGCGGTCGGAATGTCGGTGGAGGCGAGGCCGCTATTGGCGATGACGACCGGCGATAGGCAATAAAATGCCAGCGAGAATAAGCCGGCAATGTTGCCGTGCAGCTGTCGTGACCAGAAAAAAATGACGAGAGCCAGCCCGATGCCAAGCAACGTAATCATGGCGCGAGCAGTTCTAAGCGCAGCCGGGTCTTCCTTGCGGCGAAAAAAAGAAATCCATTCTTCGTAGGTGTTGGGCCGGCCTATCTGGCCGGCGCGGTATTCCCGCCCAGAAGGAGAGCATGCTTTCACAAAAAAAAGCGGAAGTGCGGTCCATTTTTCCGCCAGAACCAAATTTGCCACCGGCGGTGCGTGTATGTCTCCCGTAAGATAAGCATATCCGGCGCTAATCAGGCCCGGTTCATCGAACGTGGGAGAGGCGTTCCATTCCGACCCGATGCAAAGTACGCCGAACATGCATAGCAGGGCGCCGATACAGCCAATAAGTACGCAAAGGCGGGCCGACGACGACGAATATATTCTCTTTGCCGCGGAAACTGCTGTAAGGAAGCTGTCCATTATTTCTTTAATAGAAATGCTCAACCGAGCCGGCAGGCTAAAGCCAAAGCCGAAACCAAGGCAATAGCGTGCGGTTTCCCCTACTCCGGCCGGCCCTCAAGGGCTTCCCGGCAAACCCCTTTGCCCCGAAACCTCCGGGCAAGGTTTTATCCGCTCGAATTGAGGCGCGAGCAGATGAATGATGGCGAAGGCGGCCATGTAGGCCAAGCTGCAGATGCCGAAGAGAATTGCGTAGGCAACGGATTCCCCCGCCCCGCTGGCCTTGCAGTGGTCGAGCAGCCAGCCGGCAAAGATGGGAAAAATGATTCCGCCGACCGCCCCGACCATGCCGCTGAGACCGGCGACGCCGGCCACGGCCTGTTTTGGGAAAAGATCCGCATTCAGCGCATAGATGTTGGCCGACCAGGCCTGGTGCGCGCCGCAGGCGACGCCCATCACGATTATGGCGGTGGCCACGCCGGCGTGCGGCGCAAACAGCACCGGGACGACCGAGAGCGCAAAAATCAGCAGGCCGGTCTTGCGCGCCCGCGTCAGCGTCCAGCCTCGGGTGAGGAGAAATCCGGTGAGCCAGCCGCCGGCGACGCTGAAGACCGTGGCAATGGCGTAGATCGCGACGAGAAGCGTCCAACTCGCCTTGAGATCGAGGCCGCGCGTTTTTTTATAAAAGTCCGGCAGCCAGATGAGAAAAAACCAGTAGATCGGATCTGTAAGGAATTTTGCGGCGAGGATGACCCACGTCTGGCGGAAGCGCAAAAGCCTGCGCCAGCGGATCGGCGCGGCGGCGTCCGAGCTTTCCTCAGCGTCGCTGCGAATGCCGGCGAGCTCAATCGCAGAAACGAAACGGCTTTGTTCCGGCGTCGAATAAAGCGCAAGCCAGATGGCGAGCCAGACCAGGCCGGCCGCACCCATGACGACGAACGACATCTGCCAGCCCCAGTGATAGGTGATCCACGGCACCAGCGCCGGGGCGATGATGGCGCTGACGTTCGGCCCGGTGGTGAACAGGCTGGAGGCAAATGCGCGCTCGCGCCGCGAAAACCACAGACCCATCGATTTGACCGTGGAAGGGAAATTTCCCGCCTCGCCGAAGCCGAGCGCGATGCGGGCAAAAATAAAGCCGCGCACGCTACTCACCGCGCCGTGCGCCATCGCCGCCAGGCTCCAGAGGAAGGCGGCCGTGGCGTAGCCGATTTTTGTTCCGTAGCGGTCGACAAACCATCCGAACAAGGCATAGCACGCGGCGTAGACGGTGAAAAAGGCGGAGTTGACGTAGCCGAACTGCTCGTTCGTCCAGCCCAGCTCGCGATCGAGGACCGGCTTGAGCAGGGCGAGGATCTGCCGGTCAATGTAGTTGATGGTCGTGCCGGCAAAAAGGAGGGTGCAGATTACCCAGCGGAAATGGCTTGTCGGGCGCGAAGCAGGCGCCGGGGTTGCACCGGTCATCGGAGCGGAGCCTATCGCGGCGGGATAACGCCGGGCAATGGAGAAACCCGTCCTGCTGCTGTCGGGCACCGATTGGCCGAACCGCCTCGGCGCGGCGACAGTTGGCCACTTTCGTTTCGCAGCTGTAACCAACGCTGTTACGAGTTCCTAACCTTAACGTCGCTGGTGAAGTGGGGAGTTTCCTTTATGCTTCATGCCTGTTGCGCGGTCGTTCCTGTCGCGCGGCCCAGTTTTCAACCCTTCTCCTACCATGACACGCACTTTCTGTTATCGAGCTACCGGCCTGCCGCCCTTCAGGACACGCAGATTCCCGCTCTCCGCCCGCGCCCTGGCCTGGGCGTTTGGCGCCGCGGTTCTTGTTTCGTCGCTGCCGGCCGCCGTCGCGGCGCCCTATTCCGCCTCGCTGAATGTCACCGATGACTCCGGCAATCTCATCTCGTCGGTCGACTTCAGCAGCATTCTGAGCTACGACGCCGCCACCGGCGACCTGTCCATGCCGGTTTGGAAAAGCCCGCTGCCGACCGGTTGGACCTGGACCACGGTGAACGTGCTCGATCCGACGACAAACACGCTGCAAGCAGATCACGGCGTCATGAACCAGGGCATTTCCTTTTACGCCACCGGCAGCACGGATCCGCTCCTCAGCTACGGGTTCTCCGTTAAAAACACCTCCGGCTCGGTCCAAAATTATACCTTCACCTACGGCGAATCAATTGTGCCGGCTTTCTCCGGCAGTTACAACCTTTACGCCGACATCGCCGGTTCCGTAACCAACGCCGTCAGCGGCACGGCGGCCAAGGTTTTGCCCACGACGCCCGACCAGGACGGAGACGGCATTCCCGAAATTCAGGCGCTGAAGTTTTCCCCCGACGGAGGAGCAACGCTGTTCGATGCCGGCACGGATGTCGGGCCGGCCTTCATCACGGGCACAGCTGCGCACACCTATTCATATCCGCTGGATTCAACCACCACTTCCGGCATGGTTGGCGTGCCGGTCGACTACTGGCAGTTCCAGGCGAAATTCAGCCTGACCCCGGGCGGCGACGTGGCGTCTTTTAGCGGTTTTGCCGAACTGGACCCGATTCCGGAGCCGACGACCTACGCCGCGCTGCTCGGCGCGCTGGCCCTGGGAGCGGCAATGCTGCGGCGGCGCACCGCGAAAGCTTGATTTTGGCGCAGTCCTCGTTCGCTGACAGGAGAAGCCCGGCGGGGTGGGTCCGCCGGCTTCATTTTTTGATAAAGCGGCGCCGGCTAATCCACCCCGCCCGCCGGATTGAACACGCGCGATCGCAGTGGAGTATGGCGAATCAGGTTGGCTTGCGGCAGGCCGGCGCAGTCGGCCGCCGATGGCGGCGCGTATTCGATGCGGAAGGAAGCGCCCCAGGCATCGGCCAGCTTCTCGAGCGAAACCGGCCCGGTGGTGTTGGCCTCCGACCCGCGATCAACGACAAACCAAGCGGGATTAGTGAAGTCCAAATGCGCCCGATAGCTTTCTCCCGGCGCCAGCACGCGCACGTCCGCGGCCTGCGGCGGCGAAAGAATATTTTTTTCGCCAACCCATTGAAAGTCGGAGGCGCGGGGAGGCACGACTTCCCACGGCTCATTCCGGACCAGCCGGAATGACTGGTCTTGCGGCCGCACCACAATGGCAACGGGATGATCGCTGTGGTTTTTGAGTTCAACGGTGGCACCCGTAAGGCCGGGCCGACGTTCGCCCGGGGGGGCGGGCGCGGCGCGGCGCGGAGGCCGGTCGAGATTCAAGGTCAATCCCAGCGGTTCCCATCGATAACCTTTGACCACCGCGAGGCCGCGGGAGCTGACTGCCACCTCGACATCCAGCGGCACGCCCGCGTGGTCGCGCCAACGCGCTTCCTCCACGGCGCGGGCCTTTTCCTGCTGCAGAAAAAGAGCCTCGATGCCGTAGCGCACCTGCAGAATGCCCCCGGTCAGTGATTCCGTCCGGCCGCGGAGATAAATGCCTTCGGCGGGCGGCCGGTCGGACAGCGCGACCAGTTCCGCCAGCCCGTCGGCGTTGGATTTTACCTCGGCATAAACCCGCCGGTCACGCAGGCGACGGTAAATCTCGTCCGGCTTTTCGTCGAACCACTTGGTTGCATCGCCGCGAGCCAAGCCTTTTGGGACGCGCGAAAGATCATATTCCAGGCGGACATAATTGCCGCGCATCGGATCATCCGGATCGATCGGCGCCGTGCGCAGATAAAGGCTGCGGCCGGTGCGCACCACCCATTCCCGCTGGCCGGCCATGAAAGCGAGGAGGCCGATTTGCGCGGCGACGACGATGATGGCCAGCCAGGTTCTCATGCGCCGGCCTTTCCCGCCACGTCGGCCCGCTGACGCATCCGGCGATAATAAAATCCCTCGGCAAAAAGGACTCCACCCAAGAGGATGAAGACCAGACCGCGCACCGCCAGGCTCTCGAAAAGATCGAAATAGCGCGCCCAGACCAACGCGGCGAAAAGCAGCGAGCCGAGTACGGTCGGCCGGAGCCGCCCTTCACGGCAGCCGCGCACCATCCACATCAAAGCGACGCTGAGAAAAATCAGGTTGAAAATAATCGCGACGAACCGCTCGTCGCTCGTCCAACCGGTAAAGACCATGCCCTGGCCATAAATCAGC
>DASRHD010000099.1:0-12531 GCA_035650695.1 Opitutaceae bacterium | reverse complement strand
GCTGGCGAGCCCATGACCTTGCCTGCGGGGACGGAGGTGATGGTGACGCAGACGCTCGGTGGCAGCATCACGGTGCGCGCGGGGGGCGGGCTGTTCCGGATCGCCCGCGAGCAGGCGGATGCCATCACCGGATTCTTTTTTCCACCGCCGTCGGCGGAGGGGACGGCGGGCGAATTCAGCGAGCAGGCGGTGTGGGGCGCGCTCAAGACCTGCTTTGACCCGGAAATTCCGGTCAATATTGTCGATCTCGGCCTGGTTTACGACCTGGCAGTCGAGAAAACGCCGCGCGGCGGCCATGCCGTCGAGGTGAAGATGACCCTCACCGCACCGGGCTGCGGCATGGGGCCGGTCATTGCCGAGGATGCGCGGGAGAAAATTGCGGCGCTGCCCAGTGTCGAGTCAGCCAAGGTGCATATCGTCTGGGATCCGGTCTGGACCCCGCAGATGATTTCGGCGGAGGGGCGGAAAATACTGGGATTGGAATGAAGCTGGCCGTGAAGCGAGTGTATGAAAAACCGGAGGGACGCGATGGGCGCAGGCTCCTGGTTGACCGGCTCTGGCCGCGCGGCCTGAGCAAGGAAAAAGCGCGCGTCGACGTCTGGTTGAAGGACGTGGCGCCGAGCGCTGCGCTGCGCCAATGGTTCGGCCATGATCCGGCGAAGTGGTCCGCGTTCAAGCGCCGCTATTTTGCCGAGCTGAAGGAGATGGACGCCGCGGCGCTGGTGCGGAAGGCGGCCGGCGGCGGACGGGCCACGCTGCTTTTTTCGGCTAAAGACGAAGACCACAACAACGCCGTCGCGCTGCGGGAATTTCTCAGGCGAAAGTAGGCGCCCTCCGTCGCGGAGAGTTCGCCTCTCGTGACATCCGCTGGCTGCCGGTTATGCCTTTCGTCCACCGACCTCGCGCCGGTTGCGAGGAAACCGGTTTGTAATATAATACGTTACAAATATCCGAAACGGCCAAGATGTTTGTAACGTATTACAAATAAAGCCTGCGGGGAGGCGGACGGAACAGAAGGAAGCGTTGCTCCCTGCAACGGCGGCCCAGTCAGGCCGTGACCGTTTCCAGGGAGCAGCCGTCCGCCTGGGCCGGGGTTTCGCAATTTGGCCGGGCGATCACGCCCGGGTAGGGTTCGGGCGAAAATTCCCGCGCCGGTTCGGCCAACAGATGGGCATCGCAGACGGCGAAGAGCTGTGCTTCAGTCTCGGCCCGGCGCATGTCGCGCAGAAAGGCGCCGGCCGGATCGACGCCTTGACCGACGAAATTGAGGTATTTTTTCATTTTTGCGACATGGGCGCGCTCGGGAATGTCGCCGGCTTGTGTCGCGCGGTAGAGGCGCTCGACGTACTCGCGCACCTCGGCCAATGACACCGGAGTGACGGCGCGGCCGGAGGCTCGTTCACGGCACTGCCGGAAAATCCACGGATTGCGGATGGCGTGCCGGCCGATCATCACGCCGGCGGCGCCGGTGGCGGCAAGCACCTCCGCGGCGCGGGCGGCCGAGGTGATGTTGCCGTTGGCCAGCACCGGGCAGCGCGCGCGGGCGGCGGCGCGGGCGATGAAATCATAGTGCACCTCGCTCCGGTACATTTCCTTGACGGTGCGGCCATGGACGCTGAGCAGATCGATCCCATGGGCGTTGACGAGATCGACGACGCGGTCGAAATTTTCCGCACCATCAAAGCCGATGCGCATCTTGACCGTCAGCAATCCGGGCGCGGCCGACCGCAGGCAGCCCAGAATTTGGTCAATCTTCTCCGGATCGCGCAGCAGCCCGCCGCCAACGTTCTTTTTGTAAATCTTGGGCGCGGGACAACCGAGGTTAAGGTCGATGCCGGCGACGGGATGGCGGAGCAGCTGCTCCACCGTGCGGGCGAGGTCGGGAAGGCTTTCACCGATGAGCTGGGCGAAGACCGGCCGGCCGGTGGTATTTTCATCGATCGACCGGAGGATGTGTTTTTCCGGGCGCGATTGGGTGTGGACGCGGAAAAACTCGGTGAAGAAATAATCCGGCGCGCCGTAGTGCGCGATCACGCGCATGAAGGCGAGGTCGGTGACGTCCTGCATGGGGGCGAGCGCCGTGAGCGGCAGGCCCGCGGCGATGGGCGGCGGCAGGGCGGGCATGCGGCTGTTCAGGACGGCGTATCCTCTTCCTCGTCCGATTCCCCCTCGCTCTCGCCTTCGCTTTCCTCGGCCTGCTGGCGGAGGACGCGCTCAAGGATCTCGCTCTGGTCCTCGACGCCGTCAAAGACCTTTTGCGCGACGTAAATCGGGCGCTTGTGATGAAGGGCGAGGACGATCGAATCGCTCGGGCGGGCATCGATCTCGATGATCTTTTTGCCCAGCTCGTTTTCCATCTTGAGGAGAATGCGCGCGAAAAACGTGCCGTCGGCGACGTCATTGACCACGACATGGTCCAACTGGGCGCCGAGACCGAGCAGGACGCTGCCGATCAGGTCATGGGTCAGCGGCCGGCCCGGACGCTCTTTTTTCGGCACATTGAGCGACATCTGGATGGCGTTGCCGACAAAATGATCGACGTAAATGACAAAGGTTTTTTCCTCGGTGCCGAGAAAGACGGCGCAACCGTTGGCGGTGGGTACAACGGCCTTGATGGTGACGACTATGACGTCGTTTTGCATGGGAAAAGCATGCGTGGCCTTGGCGGAAAGCGCAAGCGGTCCGCGTGCGGCGCCGCCAATTATTCGTAGCCGAGGAGGCTGATGCCCCACGCCCGGGCCTGATCGACCACGGCGGGCTTGTCGAGAATGATGACACGACCGGCCTCCAGGGCGGCCGCGCCCAGGCCGGCCTCGTGCATGGTCTCGAGGGTCCGGCGGCCGAAGACCGGCACGTCGAAACGATAATCCTGGCCGGCTTTGACGGTTTTGACGAGGAGGGCCGCGTCGGATTTGAACGACCCCGCCCGGCGTATCATCTCGTCCGTCCCCTCGAATGCTTCCACCGCCAGCACCGTGCCCTTGCGCACGACGCAGCCCTGGCCGATGTCGAGGCGGGCGCATTCCCGGGCGATATGAACGCCATGCTCGACGTATTCGGGTTCGACGGGAAATTTCCCGCCGGTCATGACGCCGGGGGTGACAAGCTGATTGTCGAGGAAACTGCGGGCATCGAGCAGGCGGATGCCGAGCTTTTCAATCTCCGCGGCGATGGCGCCGAAAATGGTCTCGGCGTTGCGCCGCTTGAGGGAGAGCAGGATTTGGGCGGCCTTGAGATCGGGATGGAGGCCCTTGAACAGCCGGCGGGGCGTGATCTGGCCGGCCATGAGGGCATAGCCGGCGCCGAATTTCTCCAGCGCCTTGAGCATCTTGCCGAGCTGACCGACGAGGATGACGGCGCGGTCGGCCGGGGCAAAGGACTCGACCAACTCGGCCGGCGTCTCCTCCTCGAAGGCAAGCAGCTTGAGCGGAATCCCCGCGCGCCGGACGGCCTTGGCGACGAGAATGGGATACTGGCCCTGGCCGGCGATCAAGGCCACCGGTTTTTTCGGGTCAAAGTCGGCCGGGAGAAATTGGGAGGACACGGATCAAGGAAAAACGGAAATTCCGTCGGCCGGAAAGACAGAAAGAGCAGATGGAAGAATTTATGCGGTGGAACGCGCCACCGTCCCGGTTTTCCCCGCCGCCTCCCTACGCCTGGGTCCCGTAATATTTTTTATAGCTGCGGTAGTAGCGGTAATTTGAGTAATACTCGATGCGGCGGGGCGAGAGACCGTTGAGGACAATGCCGAGGATCTCATTCTTGCCGTTGCGCAGGCTGCGGATGTAAAGCTTGATATGCTTGCGGTGGGCGCGATTGAAACGGCAGACGTACACCACCTCGTCGGTGCGATCGGCAATGAGCAGCGAATCGGTGACGGCCCCCATGGGGGGGGAATCGACCACCACCAGGTCGAAGTGCTTTTTCAGCCGGTCGATCAGCTGGGTGAAGGCGGGGCTCTCGAGGATCTCGGTCGGGCTTTTGGACCGGCCGCCGGAGCAGAGGAGAAAGAAATCCTCGCTCACCTGGGTGATGCCAAGATGGGGGTTGTTGACCGGATCGTCGGCAGTGGCGCCGTTGTCGAACCATGAAATAATGCCGGTCTTGTTCTCCTGTTTGAAATGGCGGTGCAGCATGGGCCGGCGAAGATCGCAGTCCATCAAGAGGGTGCGTTTGCCGTGACGGGCAAAAGCGCCGGCAAGGTTGCAGGAGACCAGAGTCTTGCCCTCGCCCGGAATGGTGCTGGTGACGAGAATGGATTTCGGGAAGTCCAGCTTGGAGTGGATCTTGACCGAGCTGTAGATGCTGAGGAACGATTCGGCGCCGGCGTGGGACGTGTCGTTGAGGACGAGGGAATATTTATCCTCATCCTTGGCGCCGCCGAGTTCGGGGATGATGCCGAGGAGATTGACGCCAATGAAGGACTCGACGTCCCAGGCGCTCTTGATGTGATCGTCGAGAAAGCTGAGACCGATCGCGACACCGACGAAAACGAGCAGGCCGACGCTGACGCAAAGATTGAGAATATGACGGAGGTCGGGAGTGTAGGGCGCGCCGGCGGGGACGGCGCGGTCGAGGGGATGGACGGGGATATTTTCCAGATTCTTGTAGTTCGTCGCCTGATTGAGGCGGTCAAGGATCTGGATGTAGTTGCTTTTGGCCACCGAGGCCTGGTTCTCCAGACTGTGGTAATCGACCGAGAGATCGCGCAGATGGAGTTGGGCCGCTTCCTGCTTGGCGTATTCGTTCTGCAACGCCTGCTCGGTGGAGCGGGCCTTGTCGAGGCTGGTCTGAAGTTCTTCAATGGCGAGGTTGAGCGCCTGTGTCAGCTGATCCTGAGCGACGTGGATGGCATTGGCCAAATCGATCATCTTTGGGTGCCGCTCCAGGTAACGCTCGGAGAGGACCGCCTGGTTGCGCTTGAGTTCGTCGAGGTGGGCCCGGATGCTTGGGACGGTGCCATGATTGGCGATGTAGGAAATCTCGATGAGGTTGCGGCCATCCTTTTTGTAGGACTGGACCTGATTGGAAAGGGTCTCGAGGGTCAGCCGTTCCTGACGGGCGTTTTCCAGTGCGGTATTCACCGCTTTGAGGCGGTCGGTGACGATGTTGACGCTGCTGTCGAGAGAAACAAGGTTGTGCTCCCGCATGTAGACCTGGAGCTTTTCGTCGGCGGACTGTGATTCCTTGCGGAGCTGCTCCGCCCGGGTCTTGAGGTAGTCGACCGCCGCATCATTTTTGCCGCCGACGTTTTCCAGCAGGTACTGCACAAACTGCTCAACATAACGGTTGGCGATGAGCGCGGCGGCCTCCGGGTCCTCGTGGGTCACGGCAACGCTGATGAGAAAGCTGTTGCGCACGGAAGTGATGGTACGGTTGCCCAGGAGCCCGGAAAGCGAAGGGGGGGGCTGGCCGGGCGCGAGATTTTTCAAATAAGGACGCTGCAGGATCTTGATTTCCTCCGGCGTGAACGACTCCAGCACCTTGCTCCGCAGGCTCTCGCTGTTCAGGTCTTCAAGATAGGTATTGAGATCGATGTCGGATTTGACCGACGGGTCGACCACCCCTTCGGTGGTGATCACGCGCTCCGGCTTCTCGAATTCCATCGTGGCGCGCGAAAGATACATTTTGGGCTGACGCAGCTGGTAGTATCCAAGGAGCAAAGCGACTGCGACCGCCAGCGGCAGGGCGATCCAGAAGCGCTCCCGCATGATGATATAATAGTCACGCAGGGTGCGGCGCTCGACGGCGTCGTCATCCTTCCCGGGCAGCGGCTTGGACGGAAGAGGCTTGGGGCTGGATTCGGGCATGACGATCAAATGAGGCTTTCGGGGACGTACACGATATCGCCGGGCTGAAGCTGGAGGGAGCTGTCATTGGGGTTGGCGGGTTTTTTCCCCTTGATGATGCTTTCGACATCCACGGTGTAGGTGGTTTTCTTGCCGTCGGCGGAGGTCCGCGTGATCGTCACCGCACCACCTCTGGCAATATCGGTGAGGCCGCCGGCCTTTATCACCAGGTCCACCACGGTCATGGTGGACTCGATTGGAAGGGGGTAGCGGCCGGGATTGCGTACCTGGCCCTCGACGGAAACCTCGCGCGAGGCGTATTCCTCGACCGTAATGGTGACCTGAGGCTTGCTCAGAAACCGGCCGTCGCGATAGGCATTTTCGATCGCCTTCTGGGCGTCGCTTACGGTCAGACCGGCAACTTTGACCTCGCCGACCAGCGGAAGGTTGACGTCGCCGTTGGCATCGATGCGGACGATGCTGGAGAGATCGTCCTCTTGGAAAACGGCGATGCGCAGCTTGTCGGTGTTGGTGAGGGTGTAGCTGGCCACCGTCGTGGCGGCGGGAACCGGGGTGTCTCCGCACCGCGCGGTGACCGCGGCTAGAATTCCCCCGATGGCAACCAGCAAAAACGGCAATCGACTGGAAAATCTCATGGCGACGGGCTTAAAAACGAGCGCTCAATGTCACGCTGAGGGTGTGCCGGATGAAATCCGAGAAGCTCAGCGTGGACCAGTTTTCATAATAGGTGTAAGTAGTCGAGACTTTCAGATTGTCGGTGAAATTGTAATCGACCCCCGCATTCCAGCTGAAATCCGTGTCGCGCCGCCCCCCGCCGGAGGCGCCGAGAAACCGGGTGTGTCCGCCGCTGATTCCGCCAGCAAAGGCGAGGCGGGCATTCATGGCGTAGGTGGCGAGCAGGCTGGCGCTGGTGGTGTCGACCGAGCCGTTGATCGAGGTGGCGGTGAAATACTGGGAGAGATCGCCGGTAATCTTCAGTCGCCGGCTCAAATTCCAGGTCAGCGCCACGGACTCGGTAAGCGAGCCGGTGGAGTGATCGGTGGTCGAACCGTGCGGTTGCAGGAGCGAGTAGCCCAGGCTGACCGTGCCGTTGAGTTTGGGAAGAATTTTGCCGCTAAGACCGGCATTGAAGGAATGCTCGCCGAAGCTCCGGTTGCGCGAAGTTTCCTGCAGCCGGAATTGATAGCCGGCAAAAAAGTCGCGGGCGGAGTTGATGCTATAAAACAGATTGGCGCCGCCGCTGTAGCCGGTCAGGTCGACCAGGGTGGGGGTGCGGACATAATTCTGGCGGTTATAACCGAGGTTGCCGGCGATGCTGTAACGATCGTTGACCCGGTAGCGCGTGTTTAAGCCCGCATCATAAGTCCAGGAGAGCGCACGCACGCCGGCAATGACGTCCGCCTGGCTCTGGCGGGAGGCGGCGAGGGTCAAATCGCCGGAGGTGCGTTCATCGCTGGCGCTGAATTCGCCCTGGATATGCGGATCGGAAAAGTCCTCCGAACTGAATTTGTCGAAGCGGGAAATGGAAATCCCGGCGGACGCATCGGCGGAAATAATGCCGGCATGGCGCTTGTATTCCAGTCCGGCGCCCCCGGAGTAAATCGTGTCGGAATGGGCGGCACTATTGGCGAAAATATTCGAGTCGTAGGTCAGGCCCGCGTTGCCCGTGACAAAAACCTGGTCACGGCCGTCGTTAAAAGTAAGGAGCGCGGACGCCGGCGCCGGGAAAATTCCGCCGACGACCAACGCGAGTAGGATGGCACGGTAAGAGAAAGCAGCTCGCATGGAGGCGGAAGAAGCGCGATGGCTACTGCGGCAATTGGGATGGGCTGACGGTGAAGTTCACCGGTTTGTCGGCCGGGACGACGGCGTTGGCCTGGATTTCCTGGGTGTCCTCTCCGTTTGTTCCGGGGCGGTTCACCACTTCGAAATAAACGGTGCGCTTGGCAATGCAAGCCAGAGAAACCCGGTCATCGAGAAACTTCTTCCGGTCATCAGGAATTGGACCAAGGTGGACGATGGAGGACTGATTGCTGGCGTCGGAGCGGATGACCGCCTCCTCTCCGCCGTGCAGAATCTGGCCGGCGTCGCCGCTGGCGGCGTGGACCGTGACGTCGCCGTCGAGCACGGAAATGCGCGTTTCGTTCGTGCTGACCTCGATCACCAGTTTGTTGCCGCGAATATAAAAGAGCGCCTGCGGCGTGGAGTAGACCATGTTGCTTCCGGCGGCGAGCCGGCTGGTGCACAACCCGATCGTGCCATAGGAGAGGTGGGCTTCGGTCTGGGAGACGGAGGGCTCGGTCTCGAGATCGTAACGGTTCGGCGTAAACGGCTCCTGAACGAATTTTTTCACACTCAGGCGGGTGTTGCTGTCGAGATAAATGCCGGTGCCGTTGGAATAAACCATCGAGTCATTCGAATCGGCCGAGGTCAGGACGGTGGATCCCTGGGCATCAAATACCGCTTTTTTGGACAACGCCGTGATAGCGTCGCGGGTGTTGAGGTCGGCCTGGCCTTTGAGATCGGAGACGTAGAGCTTGCTCGTCGGGCCGCCGACTGCGGCTGAGGAGGGGACTGAAAACGTAGAAGCCATGACCACTGCCACGACAACCGCGCTGAAGGGAAAACGATGTGGAGTTTTCATGACAAAAAATAACATCGGTTCATTTTTAAGATTTTTTAAGACCGCCTCGCGCAGAAATAATAAGATGGAGGCTGGTCACAGGAACGATTGTATCCTCTTCCTCTGTTAGATACAGAAAATAGAGGCCTTGTCTAGGGAATTAACCCTATATTTCAAAAAATTGTCAATTAAGTGACAATTGGCTCACACGACGATGTTTAAAATTTTTCCCGGGACAAAAATGACCCGTCGAATGCTCTTTCCTTGCAAGTAAGGGGTGACGCGGGGGTGTTCGGAGGCCTGCCGGAGAGCATCCTCCTGCGAAATGCCGGTCGGCACGGTCAATTCGGCGCGATGCTTGCCGTTGACTTGAACGACGAGGGTGATTTCCGCCGTGGCGAGCTGAGCCGGATCGAACTGCGGCCAAGGGGCGAACTGAATCGACGGCGCTTCGCCCAGCCTTTCCCAGAGCTCTTCGGCGAGGTGAGGCGCAAACGGCGCGAGCAACTGAAGGAAGGTGAGCACGGAGCGGCGATTGACCCGAGGCTCGGCTTGGAGCGCATTGTTGAATTCCATCATGGCGGAGATGGCCGTGTTGAAGCGCAGGGCGTCGATATCGTCGCCGACTTTCTGGATGGTCTTGTGCAGCTGTTTGACCAGGGCGGGTGAGTCCGTGGCGGTGGCGGAAATCTTGGCATTGACCGCGCCGTCCGGCCCGATGCAGTTGCGCCAGACTTTTTGCAGAAAACGATGCACGCCCTCGATCCCGCGCGGGTTCCACGGCTTCATCGCCTCCAGCGGTCCGAGGAACATCAGGTAGAGGCGCAGCGTGTCGGTGCCATGGCTGGCAATGATGGTGTCGGGATTGACGACGTTGCCGCGGCTTTTCGACATCTTTTCGCCATCTTCGCCGAGAATGATGCCCTGATGAAACAGTTTCTTGAACGGCTCGGCTTGCGGTACGGCGCCGAGATCGAACAGCACCTTGTGCCAGAAACGCGCGTAAAGCAGGTGGAGCACGGCGTGCTCGGCGCCGCCGACGTAAAGGTCGGGCACCCCCCAATAGGCGAGCAGTTGGGGATCGGCAAAGGCGCGATCGTTGCGTGGATCGAGGAAGCGCAGGTAGTACCAGCACGACCCGGCCCACTGCGGCATGGTGTTGGTCTCGCGCCGGCCGCGCACCCAGGCGGCGCCGGCGGGCTTCGGCTGCGCGGCCGGCACGGCCTCGCCGGTCTCGAAATTGAACCAGATTTCCAACCAGTCAGTGACGTTGGCCAGCGGGCTTTCGCCGGTGCCGCTCGGCAGGTAGCTTTGTGTTTCCGGCAGCTTCAACGGCAGCGAGGTTTCCGGCACGGGCAGGGCGAAAAGGGTCCGGCCTTCGCCGGCGAACCTCACCGGCTCCGGCGGAAGGAAATCTTTCCGTGCCGGCGCGGCGCGGCGGTAGTCGCTTTCCTCCACCCAGACGATGGGGAACGGTTCGCCCCAGTAACGCTGGCGCGAAAACAGCCAGTCGCGGAGCTTGTAATTGATCGCGGCCTTGCCGGCGCCGCGCGCGGCCAGATCGGCGGTGATTTTTTTCTTCGCCTCGCGCCAGTCGAGGCCGGTGTAAGCGCCGGAGTTGATCAGGGCGCCGTCGTCCACGAACGGCAGGTTCACCTCGGCACCGTCTTTTTTTGCGATCACCTGACGGATTTCCAAGCCGTAGGCGCGGGCGAACTCGAAATCGCGCTCGTCATGGGCGGGCACGGCCATGATCGCGCCGGTGCCGTAGCCCATCAGTACGTAGTCGGCGACCCAGATCGGCACGCGCTCGCCGTTGACCGGATTGACTGCAAAAGCACCGGTAAAAACGCCGGATTTTTCCTTGGCCAGATCGGTTCGCTCGAGGTCGCTTTTGCCGGCGGCCTTTTTGCGGTAGGCCTCGACCGCCTCGCGCTGCGCCGGCGTGGTCAGCGTGCCGACGAGCGGGTGCTCGGGGGCCAGCACCATGTAAGTGCAGCCGAAAAGCGTGTCGGGCCGGGTGGTGAAAATTTTCAGCGGGCCGAGCGCCGGATTTTCCAGCCCGAACAGGACCTCCGCGCCCTCGCTGCGGCCGATCCACGCCTCCTGCATGCGCTTGGTTGAGTCGGGCCAGTCGAGATCCTTCAAGCCGGCGAGGAGCGGTTCGGCGTAAGCGGTGATGCGGAGCACCCACTGCCGGAGATTGCGGCGTTCCACCGGAAAGCCGCCGACCTCGCTCTTGCCATCGATGACCTCTTCGTTGGCCAGGACGGTCTTCAGCTCCGGGCACCACCAGACCGGTCGCTCATCGACGTAAGCCAGGCCGCGCTTGAACAGCTGGAGAAAAATCCACTGCGTCCAGCGGTAGTAATGCGGGTCGGTCGTGTCGATTTCGCGGTCCCAATCGTAGCTGAAACCCAGGGCCTTGATCTGACGGCGGAAGTTGGCGATGTTATTTTGCGTGTTGGTCGCCGGATGGGTGCCGGTTTTGACCGCGTGCTGTTCGGCGGGCAGGCCGAAGGCGTCCCAGCCGATCGGATGAAGGACGTTGAAGCCGCGGGCCCGCCGATGCCGGGCAATGATATCGGTCGCGGTGTAGCCCTCGGGATGGCCGATGTGCAGCCCGGCGCCGGACGGGTAGGGAAACATGTCCAGCACGTAGTACTTCGGCTTGGCCGGGTCGTTGGGAGCCCGGAAGATGCGATTTTTCTCCCAGAAGGATTGCCAATGCGGTTCAATTTTGGAAAACTCGTAGTCTTTGCTGTCAGTAGCCATCGCGTGAAACCCGCCACTGTGAACGATTACCCAGCACCGTCAATCATCGGCCGCAGCCGCGGCCGGCGCGATCCTGGCCCTTACACCCATGTTTACCGGCATTGTTGAGGAAACCGGACAAGTCGTCGCCTTCGCGCCCGCCGCGGAGGGATGGCGCCTGCAAATCACCGCGGACGCCGCGCGCCGCGACGTCGCCCAGGGCGACAGCGTCGCGGTCAACGGCTGCTGTCTTACCGTCGTCGCAGCCGACGAGAAGCATCTTAGCTTCGACGTGCTCGAGGAGACACGGCGGCTGACCAACTTCGAGGCGCTGCGACCCGGCGCAGCGGTCAATCTCGAGCGCAGCCTGCGTTTCGACGGCAAGGTCGGGGGGCATTTTGTCACCGGCCACATCGATGCGCAGGGGGTGATCGAGCGCTTCGAGCCGCGGGGAAAGGATTTTTATCTCCGTGTGCGGACCCCGGCCGGCACGGG
The DNA here is from genome assembly GCA_035650695.1 of Opitutaceae bacterium. GTDB lineage: Bacteria > Verrucomicrobiota > Verrucomicrobiia > Opitutales > Opitutaceae > DASRHD01. The sequence goes on along the minus strand of DASRHD010000099.1, from coordinate 849 downwards.
CCGTTACCTCGTGCCGAAGGGCAGCATTGCGATCGATGGCATTTCCCTCACCGTGGCCGAGGTGGAGGGTGACGCCTTTGCCGTCTGGCTCATCCCCCATACCCGCAAAGTCACCAATTTGCGTGAGCGCCGCCACGGCGAGCGGGTCAATTTGGAATTCGACTTGCTCGGGAAGTATGTGGAAAAATTGCTGGTTAAACCTTGATGCATGCCGTTCTCACCGCGCTTACCGATGAGCTAAAACGTCTCAAGGCCGACGGCGTCACCACCGTGTCGATTTCGGATGAGAGCCTGGGGGCGCTGCGGACGCTGGCGGGCCGGCAGCGCGAGCCGGCCGCCGAGGCCATCGCGGTGGCCGCACCCGCCACCCTGATCACCCAGCCGCCGCCGCGCGCGCCCGATCCGGCCGATGCATCCATCCCGCTGCCGCCGGCCGTGGTGCTGCCGGCGGGCGACAAGCGCGCACGCTGGACGGCACTGCGCGAACGGGTGTTGAAGGATGCGACCTGTTGCGCGCATGTGCGGCCGGGCAAGCAGGTGGTGTTCGGCGTGGGCAGTCTCGACGCCCGGATTTTTTTCTGCGGTGAGGCGCCTGGAGCGGAGGAGGAACAACAAGGTGAACCGTTTGTCGGTCCGGCCGGGCAGCTGCTCGATCGCATGATTCAGGCGATGGGTCTGCGCCGTGAGGAGGTTTACATTGGCAACATCATGAACTGGCGGCCGGAGCTGCCCACGACCTTCGGCAATCGCCCGCCCACCGCGGCGGAGATGGCCTATTGCCTGCCTTATCTGCGGGCGCAGATCGAGGTCGTCGATCCCGCCCTGATCGTCGCGCTCGGCGCCACCGCA
>DASRHD010000098.1:0-8129 GCA_035650695.1 Opitutaceae bacterium | reverse complement strand
TTGTTGTACATCAGGTCGAGCATGAAGCCCGCGGTCGGCGTGCGCAGTTGCACCAGCACCGCGCTCACGTCGGTCGCCGCCTTCGGATCGTGCCCGCTCATCGTCTGCACGCCATGCAATGGAATCCAGATGACACGGTCGGCCGGCGTGTTGGTCGGCTGGAGCACGCCGACCACGGTGTAGAGGTCGGGATGTTGCTCGCCGTTGGGCTCGAAAGTCAGGCCGTGGAAGGGATGGAATGTGTCGCCGATCTTCAGCCCGAGCTTGGCCGCGGCGAAACTGCCGGCCACGGCCTCCTTGGCATTTGCCGTAAACAGCCGTCCGCCCGCTTCGAGCTCGCATTTCTTTCCCGGCGCGATTTCGACGTCGGTGAACATTTCCGCCAGGGTGCCAACCAGGCGGAAGCCGCGGAGGTTGTCGCCCACGGCGATGGGAATGGCCGCCTTCACCAGCGGATGCCGCTTGATATAAAGGTAATCCGCCTGGTCGAGGTTACCGGGCGAGGCCTCGAGATGGAAAATGGCGTTGAGCACCAGCTGCAGCTTCGAGCCGCGCGCGCCCAGCACCGCATCGAAGGTCGTGGTCGTGCGGGTAAAGGCCGATTGGGCCTGCGACTTCACCATCCACACCGTCATGAGCAGGCCGCTGGCCAGGGCGATGCTGCCCGCGGTCACGAGGGTGGAAAGCGCGTGCTGCCGCAACGACCGGTAGATGACAAGCGGCAGGATCATGGTGATGCCGAATTGATCTCGGCGAAATTCTGCACGCGCTCAAACTGCGTCAGGGTCGTCTCGTCGTGGCTGACGAGCAGAAGGGCGGCGCCGTTCTCCCGGCAGACTTCGCGGATGAGGGCGAGGGATTCGCCGGCGTGCCGGCGGTCGAGGTTGCCGGTCGGCTCGTCGGCCAGCACGAGTTTAGGCCGGTTGGCCAGGGCCCGGGCCACGGCGACGCGCTGCTGCTGGCCGGTCGAGAGCTGCCGGGGAAAATGATCGAGCCGGTGCCCAAGTCCGACGCGTCGGAGCAGCTCGCGGGCATGGGCGCGGTCCGCGCCCCGGCCGAAGCTCATGCCGAGCAGAACGTTTTCGAGAACGGTGTAACCCTGGAGAAGGTTGAAGGTCTGGAAAATATAGCCGAGTTTTTCCGCACGGAGCCGGTCGCGACGCGGCTCGCTCGCGGCGGCCATGTCCGCACCGTCGATCTCGACCCGGCCGGAGTCGGCGGCAAGAATGCCAGCAATTAGATTCAGGAACGTCGTCTTGCCCGAGCCGCTTTCGCCGCGCAGCGCGCGCTGTTCGCCTGCTGCCAGCGCAAACTGTTTTACCGCCACCACGGTGGCGCGCCCCCCTTCGGGCGAAAGAAACGACTTCGTCAACTCGGCGACCGCCAGCATGACCGACAAGTTGAGGGGAAATGTTTTCAGCGCCAGCCGTTTCACGTCGCACCGGCTGGGAAAGGCACCTCGAACCGATGCCGCCTCCACTCGCGTTAACTGATTTTGTAATTCAGCGGCCGGGCGCACCGCCCAAGCTGAAGGACGGTTACCCCGGAGGGCTCAGGCGCTCTGACGCGATTCGATCACCGGCGCGGGCAGGGGGTGGAACAAGGCCGCCGCCGGCAGCACCACGACAAAAGTGGCACCCTGCCCCGACTCGCTTTCACACCAGGCCCGGCCGTTCATCGCGGTGGCGAGCTGGCGCACGATCGAAAGTCCGATACCGGTTGAGCTTTCGCCTCCTGTCGGCTTGGCGCTGCCTCGCACGTACTTCGCAAAAATCCGCTCCTGCTCATCCGCGCGCACTCCGGGGCCCTGATCGCGCACTTCGAAGCGGACCCGTCCGTTCCACTCCCGCAACCGGAGCCAGATGATGCTGCCGGGCGGGGAAAACTTCATCGCGTTGGAAACGAGGTTTTCGACGATTTGCCGCAACGCGTGGGGATCGGCCAGCGCCGGCGGGGTGCCTTCGATGCCGGAGGTGTCGAAACGAATTTTTTTGCGCTCGGCCGAAGGAGCCAGGGCGTCGAGCACGTCATGCGCGATGGCGCTGGTGCTGACCGCACCGAGCGCGAATTTGCGGCCGCCGGCCTCGAGCATCTGGCTGTCGAGCAGGTCGCTCATCAGCTGCATCATCTGTTCGACGTGAATGCGAATGCGCTCCAACGCCACTTCCGGCTTGAGCCCGCCCTGCTGGGCCAGGTCAAAGCTGAGCAGAATGGCGGTGAGCGGATTACGCAGATCGTGCGCGGCCATGCGGAGGAGCTCGGCCTTTTCCTCGTTCAGCCGGGCCAGACGGTCGTGTGAATCTTCCAATGCCTGCTGCAAACGCAAGCGCTGCGCCAGCTCATAGGCGAGACGGCGGGAGCGAAGAACGATCAGGACGATGGCGATCGCGCCACAGACCGCGACTCCGGCAATGAATTTCCAAACCACGTCCCAGCGCACCACCCCGGCGTAGTCGATGCGAATCCAATGGTTGTTGACCGCCTGCAGGTCGGCCGGCGTCAGCGAGGCGATGCCTTTGTCGAGAATACCGACGAGTTCCGGCCAGTCCGGCCGGACGGCAAACCGCAGGTCAAAGGTGCGCGGCATCATGCCCGCGATCTTCAGGTTGGTCAGGCCTCGCGTCTTGATGATGAAGCTGGCATTGGCGAGATTGGTCACCACCGCCTCGGCCTGTCCGCTGGAGAGGAGTTTCATCGCCTGCTCGACCGTATCGGTAAGCTGAAGCTGCAACCCGGGATATTCCCGCTGCAGGTCAAGGGTGGGCGCGTAATCGCGCGGCGCCGCGACCTTGTGGCCGGTTAGATCCTGCGCCGACCAGAGAAACGGCGCATCCGTGCGGGTGATGATGGCGACGGGAAACGACAGGTAGGTCGAGCTAAAGCGGAAAAACGGCTGGCGTTCCGGCGTGCTGGCGGTCCCGCCCAGCACATCCACCTCCCGCGCCAACGCCTTGGCGTACACTTCACTCCAGGTGTTCGCCGTGACCAGTTCGAAATGGACGCCGAGCCGCTGGGCGATGAGCGCGAGCACGTCGGCATCGATGCCTTGGATCTCGCCGTTCGTGTCACGATAACTGAACGGCGGCCAGGAGGGATCATAGCCAAGGCGGATATGGGGATGGCTCGCCAGCCAGGCCTGTTCTTCCGGAGTAAGGATGAGGTTATTTCCGTTTCCTCCCTCCGGTGCGGTTCCCGCCGCCCTTAGGGAAAAAATCCCGGCGAGCAAAAACACGCTGCAAATAAAGGCGCGGCGCGTAGCGCGAAGAGCTGGCATAGTGCATCCAAGCGGCACGGCCCAGACCCTAGCAGTCATCGCTTCACCAGCAAGCCCGATACCGCTGCATGCTGGGTGTTTCCCCCTAACTCCCGCGCAGATTTTTCGTCAAATCGGCCGGCGGCATTGAACGCGGCGGACTTTCCTTGTATTCAAATTTTGATACAACGGCCTCGGGCAAGATCTTTGCATCAGGCGGCTGGGAAAAGCCCCCAAAAATCAGCCGTTCTCTTTTTTCCGCGAGCGCGTCCGGCCGGCTTTTCTGCCGCCCTCGTCCCCACCCGGTTTGTCGGCATATTTTGAGGCCTTGGCGTTGAGCCAGAGTTCGTCCTTGGCGTTTTTGTTCAGCCAGAAAATTTCTCCGGCGTGCTCGACGAAGACAGGTTTTTCCCGCGGCTTTTCCGGCGCCTTCAATCCGGCGGCAATGAGCGCGGCGAGAAATTCCTCCGCCGGTTTGCCCAGTTCCCCGGCCAACCGGTCGACCTTGCCGGCGACAGCACCGGTTTTCGTCTCCTTCAGCAGCAGGCGCACCGCGGCCAGCGTCGCATTGGTCGGGCGGTCAGCCGCGTCGGGAGTCGCCGGCACGGCGGCGGCGGCGAGCGGCAGTTCCGGCTGCTTTTCCCCGCTGGCTTCGGCTGCGGGCGGTGGATTCCCACTGGCGGCGGCGGGCTCCTTCTCCTCGGTTTTTTCCCGGGCGTTGATCCAGGTCAGGCCGCGGCCATCCTTGTTCAGCCAGTAAAGAAAATCGCCGAGCTCCACCGGCGGCAGCTTCTCCCCGCCACCGTCGGCCAGTTGGAGGCCGAGCAATCCGAGCGCGGCCTGCAAATCCGTTTCGCGGCACTTCAAGGCGCGGGAAAGAAAATTCAGGCTGCCGGACCATCCGCCCCGGCTGCGGCGCATCATCGGCCGCAGTTTATCGAGCAATTCTGGACCGGCCGGCAGCGAGACCGGCGCGGCGGCCGCCTCGACTCTCGCCTCCGTGGCGGCGGGGGACGTGGAGGAAGTGCTGTCCGGCTCCGCCCCCCGGGAAGCGGTTTCTTCCGTCGGCTCCGGGCCGACGCGGGCGGCCTGGACCACGCGAAAGACCGGACGGGGTTTTTCGCGGGTGTTGATGAAAAGCTGCTTCTGGCGGTTGACGTTCACCCAGTAAAGATCGCCGTCATATTCGACGTAGGCCGGCGGCTCGTTCTCGTTGGCCGGAATGGTCAGGCCGCACTCCTTCAGCGCGCCGATCAGATCGCTTTCGAGCATGTCGAATTTTTTCACGAGATACTCGATGCTTACGCTCAGGCCCGGCCCGCGCTGGTTGCGACGCATATGGGGACGGATGGCGTCGAAAAAGGTCGGCAGTTCTTCCTCTTCCGGCACTTCGAACGTCTCTTCGTCCGGGGCGGTGGGATCGAGATCGCGCTCGGTGTCGCGCGGCCGGCGGAAGGTTTCGTCGTGCGGCGGTTTGTCGCCGGTTTCACTCGCGTCGTCGGCGGTCCCGGCCGCCGAGGCGCCGGTCGCCGCCTTGAATTTCGCCTCAAATTCGGCGCGCAATTTCTCCGCCTCGGTGCGCGCGGCCGCGGCGGCGGCGTCCTCGAGCGTCCAATCGCGCTGGGTCGGGCGTCGCGCCAGGCCGGAAAAAGCGAGCGGATTGTCGGGAAGGGTGCGAAATTCGATGATTTCCCAATCCTCCTTGCCGAGGTCGTTGAGAAATTTTTCCAGCAGCGCCGGGCTGGCAAAGCCGCCTTTGCCGCTGGTGATGACTTTATATTCCCACAGGGCCATGATCTTTATGCGTAATCGCCAACCCATCCCACAGCCGGGCGCCCTTGCCGAGACAATTCTTGCGGAGCCGCGGCAATTTGCCAACTTGCAGCGCCATGATGTTCAAGTCCCTCCCCCTCGTTTTCTTCGTTGCGCTCGCCCTCCCGCTCGGCGCGGAGCCCTCATCTGTTCCGTTGAGCAAGACCAAGGGCGCGAAACTTTACGCCCAGAGCTGCTCTTCCTGCCATATGGCGGACGGCGCCGGCATCCCCGGCGTCCAGCCGGGCATCACCGGCAGTGCCGTCGCCGCCGGCGACCCCGCCGCCCTGGCCAAGCTGCTGCTCCAGGGCCCGGCTTCGGTTCTGCCCCCGCCCCGGCCGCACTACGAAAATGAAATGCCCACCTTCGCAGGTTGGAGCGATGCCGATGTCGCCGCCGTCGCCACCTATGTCCGCCAGAAATTCGCCCACGGCGCATCCGCGGTCACGCCCGCGCAGGTCGCGGCGGTCCGCGCCGCCAAATGAGGGCTCCGCCCGACCGCGACGGAAGCGGCCCGTACGCCCGAGCCTCGGCCCTGCGATTGTCCGCGCATGCCGCGCCTTGATCAGTTTCTGGCCAGCCTCGGCTATGGCTCGCGTCGGGAGGTGCGCAGCCTGATCGCCGCCGGACGGGCCACCGTGCGCGGCGCGCCGGCGGCCGATCCGGGCGAAAAAATTTCCGACGACGACGAGGTGCAGGTCGATGGCCAGCCGCTCGACCATCCCGACGGGCTTCTCCTCATGCTGCACAAGCCCGCCGGCCTCGTCTGTTCGCACGACGCGCGGGAAGGGCCGAGCGTTTACGATTTGCTGCCGCCGCGCTGGCGGAGGCGCCATCCGCCGGTAACGAGCATCGGCCGACTCGACAAGGAGACGACCGGGCTGCTCCTGCTCACCGACCAAACCATCCTTGTCCATCGTCTCACCTCGCCGCGGCACAAGGTGCCCAAAACCTACCGGGCTGGACTGGACCGCGAAGTCACGGCGGCGCAAGCGGAGGAAATCACCGCGGTTTTCGCCGGCGGCACGCTCGTCCTCGACGGCGAGCGAGAACCGTGCAAGCCGGCGGAATTGCGCTGGCGCGACCCGCGCTCCGCCGAGCTGATCTTGCATGAAGGCCGCTATCATCAAGTGCGGCGGATGTTTGCCAGCCGAGGGTGCACGGTGGTCAGCCTGCATCGGGAGCGCTTCGGGCCGCTCGAACTCGGCGGGCTGAGCCCGGGAGCATGGCGCGAGCTGCCCATGGATTTTTTCAGCCGGGAGGACGGGGCCGGCCCGGGCGACGGAAAACCGGCGCCCGCCGTCCACCGGGGAAAGCAGATCCATCCACGTCAACCTTGACAGGCGGGCCGCGCTCCGCTTTTCTGCCTCCGTACTCATGAACTTCGCCGGGAAATCGTTTCACGCCCGCCACCACGGCTCCAAATCGTCCGTGGTCGCCGTCGTCGTTTCCATTTCCCGCCCACCGCGAGGGGAGTGAGTTCGTCACTTTGCCCCTCCGGTGTCCACCGGAGGGTTTTTTATTCCCCACCGGTGAAGCAGCGGAGACGGGCATTCAACCCGTCATTACCATGAATTACAGCCGCCATTATTCACCTCCCGGCCGGGCCACGATGCCCCCGCCGTTGTCACCCGCGTTTCGAAACATGCTGCCGTTTTTGCAGGAATCCAGTGGCACGTCCGGCCACGATTTTCTCGTGCTCAATGCGCGGCCCGACCTGACCGAGGGCCCGGAGCCGGCCCGCGACGAGGAGGACGATGCGGTTTTTGAGGAAAACCTCTCGACCACCGCCTTCCTTCAGCGCTGTTTCGCCGGCTTCCAAATCTGAGGCTCGCACCTGGCCCGCGCCCGGGCTGGTTTCCGGAAATCCTCCTCCGGCCGACTCCGGTCGGTCCGATGCGAGTGGATTTCCCGCCCGGCCGTTTGAAATCAGACCGCCCAACGCTATCTTTAATTAGGCGCCTAATTATTAGCTTGCCAGCGGATCCTAGGTAGTTAGCCTCCTAACTATTTCCGCCATGAATTCACCTGCCGCCGCCAACGCTCCCACTGCTCCCGCGCCGCATTCCGCGCCGGGTCCAAGCCATCGCCGCGCCCCGCCGCGTTCGCCCCACAATGGCCGGTCCCGCAAAATAATTTTTGCGGTTCTCGCCGTCCTGGCCGTCGGGGCCGGGCTTTTTTATGGCGTGATTCACCTGCGTTACGCTCTTACCCACGAAGACACGGATGACGCGCAGGTCCAGGGCCATCTCAGTCCGGTGTTGCCGCGGGTTTCCGGTTATGTTGCCCGCGTCCTGGTAAACGACAATCAACGCGTCGCCGCCGGCCAGCCGCTGGTCGAGGTCGATCCGGCGGAACTCGATCTTCGCATTGCCAGTGCCGAGGCCGCCCGGCAAAATGCCGACGCCGCGCTGGCCAATGCCCGCGCCGCCACCGCCGTGGCCGCAGCCAATGTCGAAACCGCCCGCGTCCTGCGCGACAAAACCGCCGACGACCTCGTCCGCGACCAGAAGCTTTTCGCCGGCCACGCCATCACCGACCGGCAGCTGGTCGATTCGCAGGCCGCGGCCGACCAGGCCTCCGCCCAGCTCGCCGCCCTGGAAAAGCAGGCGGTGGCGGCGCAAACCCAGGTGAGGGTGGCCGAGACCCTCGTCGGCCAGCGCCAGACCGAGCTGGATTTTGCGAAACTGCAGCGCTCCTACGCCACCGTGAGCGCGCCGATCGCCGGCGTCGTCTCGAACAAGAATGTCGAGCCGGGCCAGCTCGTGCAGGCCGGCCAGACGCTGCTTTCCATCGCCGACGACGCCGACGTCTGGGTGGTGGCCAATTTCAAGGAAACCCAGCTCACGCACCTGCGCCCCGGCCAACCGGTCGAGCTCACCGCCGACAGCTATCTCGGCGTGGTCTTTCACGGCCGGGTTGATTCGATCGCCGGCGCCACCGGCGCGCGTTTCGCCCTTCTGCCCCCCGACAACGCGACCGGGAATTTCGTCAAAGTCACCCAGCGCATCCCGGTGAAGATCATCTTGACCGATCCGCCCGACCCCGCCCATCCGCTCCGGCC
>DASRHD010000097.1:0-6556 GCA_035650695.1 Opitutaceae bacterium | reverse complement strand
GTTTTTCGGTGGCCGGTGGTCGTTCCATGAGGGGGAACGTTAGGGCTTTAATGGTAAGCCGCAACCCCTCTTTTCACCTATGAAAACCCCGTAATACCTATGAAAACTGGTGGACCCTACTGGACTCGAACCAGTGACCTTTTCCATGTCAAGGAAACGCTCTAACCAACTGAGCTAAGGGTCCGAAAATAACGGAAGGTTAATGAGCACGCATTCCGTCGTGCTGGGCAAGAAAAAATGGCGACGGGCTCAGCGCACCCGGACGCTGGCCACGACGGAAAAACCGAGCCGCAGGCGGGCGCCGAACCGCGCGCGGCTGTCATCATCGAGAACAATTTTGACCGGGACGCGCTGGACGACCTTGTTGAAATTGCCGGTGGCGTTGTCGGGCGGCAGGAGGGCGAACTCCGCGCCGCTGGCTGGCGCAAGGCTATCGATTTTTCCATGAAGGACCTGGCCGGGCAGGGCGTCGACCGCGATTTCCACCGCCACGCCGGGATGCATGCGCGCGAGCTGGGTTTCCTTGAAGTTGGCGATAATCCAGGGATCAGGTTCGGCCAGAGCGAAAAGGGTCTGGCCGGCCTTGACGCGGTTGCCGGTCTCGACCGATTTATTACCGATGCGGCCGTCGGCGGGGGCGGCAATGACGGTGTCGGCCAATTCACGCTGTGCGTCGCGAAGCTCGGCTTGGGCGGCGGCAGCGGCGGCCTCGGCGGTCTTTGTCCGGGCCTGCGCCGACTGCAGTCCGGCCTTGGCCGCCTCGAGGCTGGCCTGGGCGGCATTAACGGAGGCGCGGAGCGCGTCGAAGGCGCTGCGGCTCTTATCGAAATCGGCCTGAGTGATGGCGCCTCCATTCTTCTCGGTGCCCAGCAACCGTTGGTTGCGGTCGAGATCAATCCGGGCCAGTTCCAGCTGAGCCTCGGTCTGGTCGACCTGCGCGGCGGCCTGGCTGACGCGGGCCCGGGCCTCGGCGAGCGCGGCGTCCGCCTCGGTCTGCTGAGCCTGCGTTTGGGCCACGCCGGCCTGGGCTTTGGCCACGCCGATTTCGGTTTGGAGCGGATCGAGACGAGCGAGCACATCTCCCGCCTTGACCGATTGGTTTTCGGCGACGAGCACCTCTGTCACCCGGCCGTCGATCTGCGGGCTGACGAGGTGGAGGTGGCCGGCGATGTAGGCATCATCGGTTTCCTCGTAATGCCAGGCATGCCAGCTGAATTCCGTCAGCCAGGCAACGATGCCGAGGGCAACGAGGGCCATGGCCAGCCGGCCGAGGAGACGGCGGCGCGAGGCGGACGGCGTTTTTTCCGCAACGGCGGAGGGAAGGGGGGCGGCGGTGGAATTCATGAGGAATTGGTCAGTGGACGGAGGCGGCGGAACCGGTGGTACGGCCTTTGCCGAGGAAGAGCAGCAGCGGCAGGGTGACGACGAAGGCGATCGCCACGTAAAGGAAGACATCGGCGAAAGAGAGCAGCAGCGACTGGCCGTCGACCAGCCGGTCGAGGAGGTGGAAAGCCTGGAGTCGCGTGCCGACCGGGTCGGCGCTGCGGCGGGCGAAGGCGCCGGCGTAGGCGTTGAGGCGATCGAGCGTCTCGGGCCGGAACTCGGTGAGGTTGCGGACGAGCACGGCGCGATGGATCGCCTGGCGGTGGGCGAGCACGGTGGTGATGAGAGCGATGCCAATGCTGCTGCCGAGCTGCCGGGTGAGATTGTAGAAACCGGCGCCGGCGGAAACCTGCTGGCGGGGGAGATTGCCGAGCGTGGCCAGGCTCAGCGGCAGAAACATGCACACGCTGCCCACGCCGCGGAAGAGCATCGGCCAGAAAAGCGACTGCGCGCTGGTTTCCGGATTGATGTGCGAAAGCGCGAGGGCCACGCCCACGGTGACGGCGGCGCCAACGGCGATGAGGGCGCGGGCATCGAGCCGGCCGGAAACCCGCCCCATGATCATCATGGTCACGGCCGAGGCCATGGCGCCCGGCATCTGCAGCAGGCCGCTTTGCATGGCGGTGAAGTGGAGGTAATTTTGAACAAAGACCGGCACGGCGAAGATCACGCCGTACAGGCCCATGCCGAGGACGAGCGAATAGACGCTGCCGGCGGCGAGCGAACGATGGCGGAGGACGCGCAGCTCCACCACCGGATGATCGATCGCCAGTTCGCGCCAGACAAAGAGCCCCAGCCCGACGGCGCTGCCCGCCGCCATGGTGGCGATGAAGCGCGAGCTGAACCAATCGTCCTCCTGGCCCTGTTCGAGCATGGTTTGAAAACAGGCCAGCCCAATGGTCAGCAGCGCCAGTCCGGGCCAGTCCACCCGGTCGCGGCTGATCTCTTCTTCGTTGTCTGCCGGCAGAAAAGCCATCGTCATGGCCACGGCGAGGATCCCGACCGGGACATTGATGAAGAAAATCCAGCGCCAGTTCAGCGTATCCGTCAGCCATCCGCCCAGGACCGGGCCGAAGGCCGGGCCGGCGATGACGCCGATGCCGAAGATGGCCTGGGCGGCGGGTTGTTCGTGGCGCGGGAAGGCCTCGAACAAGATTGCCTGGGCCTTGGCGAGGAGGCCACCGCCGGCCAGACCCTGGAGGATGCGGGCGACGATCAGGATGGGAAGGTTGGGCGCAAGCCCGCACAAAGCCGACGCCACGGTAAAGCCGATGAGCGAAAACAGCATGTAGTTTTTCTTCCCGAAGCGATAGCCGAGCCAGGCGGTGAGCGGAATGATCACGACGTTGGCGCAGGCGTAGCCGGTCGAAACCCAGCCGGCCTCCGCCAGGGTGGATCCGAGATTGCCCTGGATGTCGGGCAGGGCGACGTTGACGATGCTGGTATCGATGACCTCCAGGAGCGCGCCGAGCGAGGCGGAGAGGGCGATGAACCATTTCAGCGTGCCCTTGCGCGCAAGGCGGACAGCGAGGGGCGACAACCGGCTGAGATCGGAGCCGTAAAGGCCCTGGGCGACAGCGGCCATGACGGATCAGGCGGCGGCGCCGCGAAGGAAAAGATCGACCGCAGCGGCGGTGTATTGCGCGGCAGAGTAGGCGGGCTTAACCACCGCGGAGGAACGGCGCAGCACGCCGGTGAAGAGCATGGCAAGGAAAAGGTCGGCGATGATTTTGGCGTCGGTGCCGCGGCGGAGCTCGCCGGCGGAGAGCGCCTGCTCGAAACGCCGGACCAGCGCCGCGCGCAGCGGCCGGAAAATCCCTTTCAGCACCTGCCGTTCGCAGCTGCGATGATGCTGGATTTCGCCGACGAAGGTGCGGACGAGCGGGAGATTTTCCGTCAGGCGGCGCTCATAATGGCGGCCGAAAAGGATCAGGTCGGCGCGGAGGTTGCCGGTGAAGGGCGGCAAGTCGGCGGCGGCGAGGGGGTTTTTCGTTCCGAAGGTCGTGCCCACCACGGCGGCGAGGAGGCGTTCCTTGGAGCGAAAAAGCCGGAAAAGCGTCACTTCATTGACCCTGGCTTCACGGGCGATGGCGCGGGTGGTGGCGCCGGCCAGCCCGTCGCGGGCAAAAACGCGGGCGGCGCCGGCAAGGAGCCGGGCGCGGGCGTCGGGCCGGCTGGTGGAACGCTTCTTATTTTGCATGCAAGTAGTTGCTTGCATAAAAAATCCGGTTTGGGGCGGAAAGCAAGCGGGAAGGACGGGTCGCGCCGGAGGAGGTCCGGTCAGCGGCGGGAAGGCCGCTGGCGGGCTATCTCGGTGGCGGCGTGCTTCAGGTCGGCGACAAACGCCTGGTACTGGTCATGGCGGGAGGCCTCATCCGGGGCGCGGAGGATGGACGAAGGATGCACCGTGGCGATGAAGCCCCGGGCCCAGGCGGCGGGGAAGAGCCGGCCGCGGTCGCGCGTGACGCGAAAGGCCGATCCCATGAGGGACTGGGCGGCGGTGGCGCCGAGGGCGACGACCAGGTCCGGGGCGAGAAGGGACAGTTCCGCCTCCAGCCATGGGCGGCAGGCGGCGATCTCCCGAGAACCCGGTTTCTGGTGCAGGCGGCGCTTGCGGTCGGTTGGCTTGAATTTGAAATGCTTGACGGCATTGGTGACATAAACATCGGAGCGATTGATGCCGGCTTCCGCCAGCGCCCGATCAAGCAGCTTACCGGCCGGGCCGACGAACGGGTGCCCGGCGAGATCTTCCTTGTCACCCGGCTGTTCGCCGACGAGCACGACCCGGGCGGAGGCCGACCCCTCGCCGAAGACGGTCCGGGAGGCATTTTTATAGAGCGGGCAGGCGGTGCAATGCGCGGCCCGGGCGCGAAGCGATTCCAGCGTATCGCCCGACTTGAGTCCGGGAGCGGAGGTGGCAGCGACAGGCATGAGGCAACGGTGTTAAAAAACTACCAATTGTTCCGCCCCTCGCTTCGTCCGGCGAACCCCGCCGCCAAAACTTGAATCCCGGGGCATTTTCGTGCCCTTATCGCTCATGCTGCAATCGCTCCGCATCCGCAATCTCGCCCTGCTCGAGGAAGTCTCGCTCGATTTCGAGCCGGGTTTCACGGCGGTGACGGGAGAAACCGGCGCGGGCAAAAGCGTCCTGCTCGGCGCGCTCAGCCTGCTGGCGGGAGAGCGGGCGGACAAGACCATCATCCGCCAGGGCGCGCCGGCCTGCGAGGTGGAGGCCGCCTTGTTTTTTCGCGAAACGAAAACGATCGATGCCCGCCTGGCGGAGCTGGACCTGCCGCCGTGCGAAGACGGCGTGCTCTTGCTCAAGCGCAGCCTGCCGCGGGAGAAGGCGCCGAAGATCACGGTGAACGGCGGGCTGGCCACGCTGACGGCGTTGCAGCGGCTGGGCGAGTACTGGGTCGATTTCCACGGACCGGGCGAGCCGCGCCGGCTGTTGCGACAAAACTGCCAGCTCGAGCTGCTCGACCTGTTCGGCCGGGCAACGGAGCCCCTTGCCGCTTATGGCGAGGCGTATCGGAACTGGCGCGGCATGATCGGGGAGCGCGAACGACTGACCGGCGAGACCCGGCTGCCGCCCGACCAAATCGAGTTTTTGCAAAATCAGCTCGTCCGCATGGACGCGCTCGACCTGACGGACGAGGCGATCGAGGGGTTGGAGCGCGATTTTCAGCGTTTGAGCCGAGCGCAGGAGCTGATCGGTCTGGCGGAAACGCTGGCGGCGGGACTGACGGGCGAGGACGGCCTGCAGATCCGGCTGGGGGCATTGCTGCGCGAGGCGCGCCAGCTGGCCGCGCTCGATCCGGCGAGCCACGCGCTGGCGGAACGGATCAACGCCGTGGCGGTGGAATTGAACGATCTCGGGGCCGAAACCAGCGCGCTGACCCAGCAGTTTCAATTCGATCCGGAGCAGGCGGAGCACCTGACCGCGCGGATGAACACCTGGCTGGAGCTGAAACGGAAGCATGGCGGCGACGTGCGCGCGGTGCGGGCGGCGCGCGACGACCTACGCCGCCGGCTGGAGGCACAGGGCGATCTCGCGGGCACGCTGGGCCGTTTGGAAAAACAGATCGCCGAGGCGGAGCGCACGGCAAGAAAGCACGCCCAGGCGCTGCGGGCCGCGCGGGAGAAGGCGGCGCGCGACCTGGCAAAAATGGCGGCGAAGACCGTGGCCGAACTCGGCTTCAAGAAGGCGGAATTCGAGGTGCGGCTGGTGCCGTTGGACGACCTCGGACCGAGCGGCGATTGCGGCTGTGAGTTTTTGTTTTCACCCAACGTGGGCGAGGCGCCGCTGCCGCTCGCCCGCATCGCCTCCAGCGGCGAACTCGCGCGGGTGATGCTGGCCCTGAAGACCGTGCTGGCCGACCTCGACGGGGTGCCCCTGCTCGTTTTCGACGAAGTCGACGCCAACGTGGGCGGCGAGATTGGCCGGATCGTGGGCGAAAAAATGGCGGCGATCGCCCGCCGCCATCAGGTGCTGTGCGTCACCCACCTGCCGCAGGTGGCAGCCCAGGCGGGGAGCCATCTCGTCGTGTCCAAGGACCAGTCGGGAACGCGCGCGGTGGTCACGATCGCACCGATCCATGAAAGTCGGAAGCAGCGGGTGGGCGAGCTCGCCCGCATGCTCGGCGACAGCAAGGCGAAGAGTGCCCTGGCTCACGCCGAGGAGCTGCTGGGGAACTGACCCGGCCGGGCGGGGCGCTCACTGCCCCTGGTTTTTGCCGTTGTGGCAGTCGCTGCAGAGCAAGCCTTCGATCGAGCCTTCGGGATGCTTGAAAGGGAGGCCGGCGGTGGAGAGCTGGGACAGGTCGGCGCCGCGGCCCTGGGCGAGAATGATGTGGCAGATGTTGCAATCGTTGGGAGCGATCCGATTGGTGCTGCCAACCACCTGGTGGTTGCCGTCGTGGCAGCGGAAACAGCCCGGCGAGTCCTTGTGCCCGATGTTGTCCGGATATTTGCTCCAGTCCGATTTCATTTCCGGAAAGAAATTTTCCCGATAGACGTCCTGGACGGCGCCGACGGTGGCGTCGAGGCCGGGCTGGCCGGAATAATGCTTGCGCAATCCGGCATCGAGGGCGGCGAGCGCCTCCGCCTCGGTGGCGTAACTATGGGTGAGCAGGTCGACGACCGTGCGCTTGACCGCGGACAGCTGCGGATT
>DASRHD010000096.1:0-6662 GCA_035650695.1 Opitutaceae bacterium | reverse complement strand
GGTTGGTCACGAGGAGGGTCGACTCGCGGTAGGGTGCGAGGTGCTTGAGTCCGGTCATGATTTCGGCACGGGCGAACAGCGGCTCGGCGGCGGTGAGTGAGTGGGCCGCGTCCCAATGATAAAAGCCGTGCCGGGGAAGGTGACCGCAGAGTTTTTCTAGAAGGCGCGCGGCGGCGGCGATGAAGGCCGGGTCCGCGGGCGGCCGCTGTTCCGCCTCGGCCAGGCTGGTGGTGATGGCGGATTTGATCTGGTGCGCGAGATAGAGATCGTGGCCGGTGACGTGGGCAAAGAGCGCGTTGACGAAGTGGAGCCGACGGAGGTCGTCGCGGTCGGATGCAGGAATGGCGTTATTCCGCATGATTTGTGGTCAGGAGCTTTTGCATTTTAAACCGTTCGAACTCCACGCCAAGCCGGATCGTGCGTTCCACCTCGACCACGGCATAGCCTTGCCGGGCAAAAAATGGGCGGGAGATCCGGCTGGCTTCCGTGCGCAATCCTCCGATCTTTTGAATTTCGGCCTGCTCTTCAAGCCGTCGGAGAATAGCCGTGGCATAACCGCGCCGGGAAAATTGCGATGAACAATAGAGCAAGGCGATGTGATCGACCGGCTCCAGCTGCCCGAAGGCCGCCATCCGTCCCTCTTCTTCGCAGACCAAGGTGAGCCCCTTGCGCAACTGGGCGGCAAATCTTCCCAGATCATCGGGATAGGTTGCCCAAACTTTTACCTGTGCGGGGCTGTAGGCCTGAGGGCCAAGTGTGATAACCGCGTCGCGATAGACGGAAGCAGCCGCGCTCACGTCCGCAGATTTGAAGGCACGAATCAGCATGGATCGCCGCGCTGCCCGGTCCTCAGTTCTTTGCGCGTGGATCGAGGAAGGGGTTCTGATCGAGTTTGTGTGCGCTCAGGTCCTTGAGGGATGCCTCGTCATCTTTGAGTCGTTCCTTATCACTGGGCGCGGCGAAGGGCAGTGCCACTTCGACGATTCTTCGCATTTCCAGGACTTCCAGCCGGCGGCTGGCGTCATGCGCCCGCTTCCGGGCGGTTTCTCCCCCGAAGCTGATGAGGAATTTTTGCAAGAAATTCGCTGCCTTGTCGCCATTCAGGATCAGATCAGCGTTGCCCGGGATGGCGAGCGATTCCTCGCGTCTGATGCCGGCATCAATGGTATCGAGCCGGCTGCCTACCGGGAGATATTTCTCCGCGGTCACGGGAAATTCGGGCAAGGGAATCACCGGGCCCTTGGAGGGAAGTGGAGCGGCGTCCTTCCATTGCAGGCCGGGGACCGCCAGAGGCGCCGCCTTGGGGAAGGAGGCTGGGGCCGCCGCGTCATGATTTTCTTTTGCCGGCGGGTTTGACTTTGTCGTGTAGGGAAACTCGGCGCGAATCACGGCGCTGACCGGCGAAGGCAGTGGGGTTTGGCCGGCGCCGAAGCCGGTCGTGGCCATAGTGGCGACGCCTGCCAGGAGGGCGAAATAAGACCGGGACGCCTTCAGCGGGGGCGGATAAAAATGTCGCCAAGTTTGCATCGGGGTCATGCGACAGGGAGGGTGGCTCAGTCGGAGCGCTTCCGGTCGACTATTTTTTTATTTTCTCGAGATTGCTGATCTCATCCACGAACTCGGTGACGTCGCGGAATTCCTTGTACACGCTGGCGAAGCGGACATAGGCAACCTGGTCGATCTTGCGCAGCCGGGCCATGACGGCGTCGCCGATGGCGCGGCTCGGAATTTCCGTCTCGTACCGGGCCTCAAGTTCGTCGAGGACGTCGTCGACCGTCATGGTCAGCTGCTCCAGATCGACCGGGCGCTTGTGGCAGGCGGCGCGGATGGCATGGAGCAGCTTTTCGCGGTTGAATTCCTCGCGGCGGCCGTCGCGCTTAATTACAGCCAAACCCTCGCGCACCAGCGCCTCGGTGGTGGTGAAACGGTGTCCGCACTCCAGGCACTCGCGGCGCCGGCGAATGGTCGTTCCCTCCTTGCTGATGCGGGAGTCGATGACTTTGTCGTCAATGGAGGTGCACTTGGGACAGCGCATGATGAAGCGGAAAGCCGGCTAATTGAGCGACAGGAAGTTCCGGAGAATGTTCATCCCGCCTTCGGTGGCGATGGATTCGGGATGGAATTGGACGCCCCAGACGGGGAGGCGCTTGTGGCGCAGGCCCATGATCTCGCCTTCGGCGGTTTCGGCAGTGACCTCGAGATCGCCGGGGAGAGTGGAGCGTTCGACGAGAAGGGAGTGGTAACGGGTGGCGGGAAAACCCTGCGGCAGCCCATGGAAAAGATCGGTATCACGGTGCAGGATCGGCGAGGTTTTGCCGTGCATCAGCCGGCCCGCGCGCACGACCCGGCCGCCGAAGTAATGGCCGATGGCTTGGTGGCCCAGACAGACGCCGAAGATCGGCTTTTTGCCGGCGAAAGCGCCGATGATGTCGAGCGTGACGCCGGCTTCGCGGGGCGAGCAGGGACCGGGCGAGAGCAGGACACGGTCGGGATTGAGTGCGAGAGCCTGCGCCGGCGTGATTTCGTTATTCCGAAAAACCCGCTGCTCCACGCCCAACTGGCCAAAATATTGGACAAGGTTGAAGGTGAACGAGTCGAAGTTGTCGATGACGAGGAGCACGCGGAAACAATCGCCGGATTGACAGCAGGGTCAAGTGTGCGGGTAGGGTGGATGCCGTCGATGACCGCCACGTCCTTCCAGCTGCTTAAAACCGACACCGCCACCGCGGCCCGGCGCGGGCGGCTGGCCACAAGGCACGGCGGCGTCGAGACACCGGCATTTATGCCGGTCGGCACCCAGGGAACGGTCAAGGCGCTGACTCCGAGCCACTTAAGTAGCATCGGCGCGCAGATAATTCTCGGTAACACTTATCACCTAAACCTCCGCCCAGGCAGCGAACTGATTCGCGAGCTGGGCGGGTTGCACCGTTTCATGGGCTGGGACGGACCGATCCTGACCGATAGCGGCGGATTCCAGGTTTTCAGCCTGGCTAAGCTGCGCGACATCCGTGACGAAGGCGTGGCTTTCCAGTCCCACCTCGACGGGACGAGCCTGTTTCTCGGCCCGCGCGAGGTCATGGTCATCCAGCAAAATCTCGACAGCGATATTGCCATGGTGCTCGACGAGTGTCCGCCGTGGCCGTGTGACCGCGACGCCTGTGCTCGCGCCTGCACGCGCTCTTTGCGCTGGGCGGCCCAATGCCGCCAGATCGCGGCGGACAGCGGCTTCCTCGGCGGGGGGCACCACGTTTTTGCCATCGTGCAGGGTTCGACCTTTGAGGACTTGCGGCGGGCGATGGCGGAAGAGCTCACCGCGCTGGACTTTTCCGGTTACGCCATTGGTGGTGTGAGTGTGGGCGAACCTGAACCGGAAATGCTCCGGCAGGTGGCAGTCACCGCGCCGCATCTTCCGGCCGGCCGGCCGCGCTATACCATGGGGGTGGGCACGCCGGCGCAGTTGCTCAAGATGATCGCGCTCGGCGTGGATCTATTCGATTGCGTGCTGCCCACCCGCGTCGCGCGCAACGGTCTGGTCTTCACACCGGACGGCCCGATGAACCTGCGCAACGAAAAATTCCGCGCCGATCCTCGACCCGTGGTGGAAGGGCTGGACAACTACACGGCGGGATTTTCCCGGGCTTATCTCCGCCATCTCATCCAGGCGGGTGAAATGCTCGCCGGCACGCTGCTCACGCTGCACAATCTTCATTTTTATCTCGATCTCATGGCCCAGGCGCGAGCCCACATTGAGGGAGGCGATTTTGCGGCCTGGAGCCGGACCTGGATCGAGCGTTACGAGGCCGGCGCGGAAAAATAAAAAAACCCGCGCGGGCAGGGCCGCGCGGGCGAAGGGGACTCAAATCGTCATCGAATCAATAGCGGATGCGGACGCCGAGCGTGTAATCCCATGAATCGAAACGGCTGCGCAGGACATCCTGATAACCGATGTCGGCATAGACGGCCGTTTTCGCGTCCATCCAGTAATTGATCTCCGCACCGTACTCGTAAGACTGAGCGCTGTAGCGGGACTTCCGGAAATCATCCGAATAGCTGATGGCGGGCGCGACGGAAAGCCCGGTGGCGGCGGGGAAAACGAGGGTGGCGGGAACTTCCACGCCCACGCCCAAGCCCCAGATGCCATACTCCGAATGATTTTTGAGACTGCCGAACGAATCTTTTTCCCAGGCATAGCCGATGCCCGCAAAGGCAAACGGTTTCACGCCCCGGAACGAAGTATACTCCGTGCCGGTGACACTGATGGCATTGACGGCCTGATCGACCGTGCTGTTGAGCCAGGCGCGTCCGGCGGCAAAGGACGCATCCAGAGTGTTGGTCACCGGAATATTCGCACCCACTCCGACGTTGAAAGCATCCTGGGAGAGATGCCGGATATCCTGCAGGCCGACATTAACGTCGCCGTAGCGCAGTCCGAGCGTACCGGTGGGGACGGCATCGGTGGCCGCCTCCTGCGCATAGGCGAAACCGGCCGCCGAGAGCGCGGCCAGGACAAAGAGAGTTTTATGGTTCAGTTTCATAGTAGTTTGTAGTGCAACAGACGAAGTGGCGGAATGGTTGGACCGCCACTCCCCGGCAATGAAATAAATTCATGCTGGGGTAAATTAAGATTTGCTTACCTAATCGAAAGTTCCACTTTTTTCATTACAAGTTTTTCTGGCGCGGGTCGGTTGTCTTCGCCTAGCTAATAGACTCTATGCGCATTCTCATTACCGGGGGAGCCGGGTTTCTCGGCTCTCATCTTTGCGAGCGGCTGGTTCAGGAGGGGAATGACGTCATTTGCATGGATAATTTCTTCACCGGCCGGAAGGAGAACATCCAGCATCTGCGGGCCAGTCCCGGCTTCGAGCTGGTTCGCCATGATATCATCGACCCGTTCAAGGTCGAAGTGGACCAGATCTACAATCTCGCCTGCCCGGCCTCACCGGTGCATTATCAATACAACCCGATCAAGACCGTCAAAACCTCCGTGATGGGCGCGATCAATTGCCTTGGTCTGGCCAAGCGGTTGCGCGCGCGGGTCTTTCAGGCGAGCACAAGCGAGGTTTATGGCGATCCGCAGGTTCATCCCCAACCGGAGGGTTACTGGGGGCACGTCAACCCCATCGGCCGCCGCTCCTGCTATGACGAGGGCAAACGCTGTGCCGAAACGCTTTTTTTCGATTACCACCGGGAAAACAAGGTCGACATCCGGGTGGTGCGCATTTTCAACACCTACGGTCCGCGCATGCTTGCCGACGACGGCCGGGTGGTTTCAAACTTCATCGTCCAGGCCCTGCGCGGCGAAAATCTCACGGTGTACGGCGACGGCACGCAGACCCGTTCCTTCTGTTACGTCGACGACCTGATCGACGGCTTCGTGCGTTTCATGGCGCAGACCAAGACGGTCGGTCCGATGAATCTCGGCAACCCGGGCGAGTTCACCATGGAGCAGCTGGCCGAACTGACGCTCAAGCTTGTCGGAGGCAAATCGAAGATCGTGCACAAACCGCTTCCCGCCGACGACCCCCGGCAGCGCCGTCCCGACATTTCCCTGGCCAAAAAAATCCTCAAGTGGACACCGGCCGTCCCGCTGGAGGAGGGCCTGAAGCGGACGATCGAGTATTTTCGCCGGCGGGTGTAACCGCCGGCCGGCCAGCGGCCTTTCGCGTCGTCGATTTTGAACAATTCGCCCCTGGCATTTGTCATTTGCCAAGGACCGGGTGTTGAGTAAGCCTTGGTCCCTTTCATGATTTCGTTTCTCCTCAAGAAATTTTCTGGCCGGCACTATCGCAAATTTCTCGACAAGTGCAGTCCCCTCGTTGCGCGCATCAACGAGCTTGAGCAATCTTATCAATCGCTGAGCGACGACCAGCTTCGGGCCAAAACGGAGGAGTTTCGCGCCCGCATCGCCGCCGCGGCGGACAAGCGGGCTGCGCTCGACGAAATCCTCCCCGAGGCCTTTGCCGTGGTAAAAAACGGTGCCCGCCGCCTCGTCGGCCGCCCGGTCATCGTTTGCGACCACGAGCTCACCTGGGACATGGTGCATTTCGACGTCCAGCTCATCGGCGGCATCGCCCTCCACCAGGGTAAAATCGCCGAAATGGCCACCGGCGAGGGCAAGACGCTCGTCGCCACCCTGCCACTCTACCTCAACGCCCTCACCGGCCGCAACACCCAGCTCGTCACCGTCAACGACTATCTCGCCCGCCGCGACTCGGAGTGGATGGGCTACCTCTACCAATTTCTCGGCCTG
This sequence comes from Opitutaceae bacterium, assembly GCA_035650695.1. Taxonomy (GTDB): domain Bacteria; phylum Verrucomicrobiota; class Verrucomicrobiia; order Opitutales; family Opitutaceae; genus DASRHD01. The sequence continues at coordinate 412 of DASRHD010000096.1, read as the reverse complement.
ACGGTCGGCTGCATCCAGCAGCTCATGCCACCCGAGCAGCGCCGGGAAATATACCAGCGCGACATCACCTACGGCACGGCGAGCGAATTCGGCTTCGATTATCTCCGCGACAACGGCATGGCCACGCGTAAGGAGGACCAGGTGCAGCGCGACCATTGGTACTGCATCGTCGACGAAATCGATTCAATCCTGGTCGACGAGGCCCGCACCCCGCTGATCATTTCCGGACCGGCGCCGATCGAGCGCGAGCAGCCCTACACCCGGCTCAAGCCGTCGATCGACCGCCTCGTCGCCGAGCAGTCCCGCCTTTGCAACCGGCTTGTCGCCGAGGCCAAGGAGCTGCTCGAAAAGAGCGGGCGCGCTCCCGAGGACACCGCCCTCGCCACCCGCAAGATGCTCCAGGTCAAGCTCG
>DASRHD010000095.1:0-9959 GCA_035650695.1 Opitutaceae bacterium | reverse complement strand
CCCGTTGCGCGAAGTCCTTTTGCATCTGGAGGAGAAGAATTTCATCCACGCCGTGCGCGCCGCCGACGAACTGGCGCGGGCCGACGGCATCGCCGCCCCGCGGATCGGCGTGTGCGGCCTCAATCCGCACGCCGGCGAGGGCGGTTTGCTCGGCGACGAGGAGCAGCGGCTGATCGATCCCATCCTGGACCGGCTGCGGATGGCGCATCCCGGCCTTTCCCGCTGCGAGCCGGGAGACACACTCTTCGCCCGCGCCCTGCGCGGAGAATTCGACGTCATCCTCGCCCTTTACCACGATCAGGGACTGGCTCCGCTCAAGACGGTGGAGTTCGACGAGTCGGTCAACGTCACCCTCGGTCTGCCCTTCGTTCGCACCAGTCCCGATCACGGCACGGCCTTCGGCATCGCCGGGCAGGGCAAAGCCAGCCCGCGCAGCTTCACCAACGCGGTGAACGTGGCCCGGCGCTTGCATCGGGCGAGGATTGGGCAATAAATTAAGGCAAAATGTCCGCGCTTGAAACCACCGCCCCGCCGTCCACCGAGGTCCGCTTGGGCAACGAAAACCTGGTCCGCCTCACGCCGGCGGCGGGGGAAAAGGTGCGCGCCTTGATCGCGCGCGAGCACCAGGGGGACTTTTTGCGCATCGCCATCTCCGGCGGCGGCTGCAACGGCCTGAGCTACAAGCTGCGTTTCACCGCCGAGCCGCGGCGCGGCGACATCCTGGTGCGGTCCGCCGGAGTGGAGGTACTGGTCGATCCCAAGACCGCCCTTTATCTCAAGGGCACGGTGCTCGACTATTCCGCCCGGCTGGTGGCGGGCGGCTTCAAGTTCGCCAATCCCAATGCCAAGGCCAGCTGTTCCTGCGGGGAAAGCTTCAGCGTGTGATCCACCGTGCCCGCCACCATCTTTTTGCGAAGATTTTCCCCCTTCGTTGCACCGGCCGGGTTTCCCGCCGGAAGTTTTTTCATCCGGGGGATTTTTCCTGTTGTCATTCCGGCCTAACCGCGCGAGAACGCACCTCCGCAAAATCATGACCTTTTCTTCTTGATGGCTAATTCCTTCTCCTCCGCCGGCGGCGGCCGCCCCGGACAATATCAGCGCCGCAACACGGATCCGTACGCCAACATCCGTCGCAACCATCGCATCAAGGTCCCGCAAGTCCGAGTGATTTCGCCCGAGGGCAAGCAGCTCGGCATTCTCCCCATCGAAAAGGCCATCGCCCTCGCCATGCAGGTCGGGCTCGACCTGGTCGAGCTCGCGCCCAACGCCCAGCCTCCGGTCTGCCGCATCATGGACTTCGGCAAGTATGTTTACGAGGACCAGAAGAAGCATTCCCACTCCAAATCGACCGCGAGCAAGATCAAGGAAATCGAGTTTACCGCCCGGATCGAGCCGCACGACTTCCACACCAAGCTCCGCCACGCCGAGGAATTCCTCGACCACGGCAACAAGGTGAAGCTGCGCCTGAAATTCCGCGGCCGGGAAATGGCCCACACGGAGATCGGTTTCGAGGTGATCAAGCGCGCCATCGCCGAACTGTCCGGCATGGGCCATCCCGACAATGAGCCGAAGCTGCTCGGCAAGCAGATCAACGTCATGCTCGCGCCCCTGCCGGTCAACAAACGGAAGCCAAAGTTTCACGTGCCGGAGGTTGAGGGACAGGCTTCCGCCAGCGCCTGAGGAGACCGGCCATGGCGGCGAAATCCCTGGCGCATCTGATGGCGGCGCTGGCGATCCTGACCATGGCCAGGATGGCGCCGCCCGCCGCCGCGGAAACGGCCAAGGTCGGCGGCTTGTACTACGTCGACGCCGCCGCCTTTGGCGAGCGCTACGGCCTCGCCGCCCGCTGGCTCGAAGCCGACAAGCGCCTCCTCCTGCAAAAGGGGGAAACCCGGGTGGAATTCGAGGTCAATCTCCGCGACATGATCTTCGACGGCCGGCGCACCTTCATGGGCAGCCCGGCGGTCTACCGCGAGCGCAGCCTGTGGATCAGCCTGATCGACGCGGAGCGGCTACTGCGGCCGCTGCTCCGCCTCGGACTCGACCGTCCGCCGCCCGTCCATACCATCGTCATTGACCCCGGTCACGGCATCCCCGACGACGGCGCCGAAAACAAGCATCTTGGCCTGAAGGAGAGGGCTCTCACCCTCGACACGGCGGTGCGCCTGAAAAAAATCCTCGAGGACCGCGGCTACCATGTCGTGCTCACCCGCACCACCGACAAGGCCATCAGCCCGGACAAGAAGCTGGACCTGCGGATGCGCGACGATCTCGCCGTTCGGCTCAAGGCCGACCTCTTCATCAGTATTCATTTCAATTTCTTTGACGTGGCGGCGGTCCACGGCACCGAGACGTTCCGCTTCACGCCGCGTTACCAGATTCCGCTCGAGCGTTCAACGCACCACGCGGAGGACGACGAGGCCAATCCGAGCGACAAAAACACGGAATGGAACACGGTGCTGGGCTATTGCATCCACCGCGCCCTGCTGGGGGACCTCGGTTCCTACGATCGGGGCCTGCGTCACAACAAGCTTGCCGTGCTCCGGTTTGCGCCCTGCCCGGCGGTGCTGGTCGAGTCGGGCTACATCACGAACGACGCCGAGGCGCGGAAAATCGCCACGCCGGCCTATCGCCAACAGATCGCCGAGGGCATCGCCGCCGGCATCCGCGCCTACGTCAACCTCGGTCCCGCGGCGGCTCCCCCGCCCGTCTCGCCGCCGCCCGCCACCACGCCGTCAGCGCCGGCCGCGCGATAGCAGGGCCGTCACTTGGCCGGCTCACCGCCGTGCCGGTAGTGGAGGACGCGGACCTTTTCGAGCGTGACCAGGCCGCCGCCCATCATCCCGTCAAGGAGGGGCAGGAAGGCGTTGATCTTTTCCTCGCTGTCCACGATTTCAATGACCAGTGGAAGATCGATGGAAAGGCGGAGAATTTTGCTCGTATGCAGGCGGCTGCTGGGGCCGAAACCCATCGCTCCGCGCAGCACGGTGGCGCCGGCCAGCCCGAGTTCGCGGGCCTTGAGCACGATGGCCTCGTAAAGCGGCCGGCCGTCGCGGTGGTCGGACTCGCCGAGGAAAATGCGGAGCAGCACGGATTCGGTGGGGAGATTCATGGTCAACGGAGTTGGTTGAAGGTGGCGGCAAGGAGATGGCCGAGCCAGACCGCGAGCAGACAGAGAACGACCGAGCCGGCGATGTAGCCGCCGGCTCGCATCCATTCGCCATCGCGCGCCAGGTTGAGGGTCTGCAGGCTGAAGGAGGAGAAGGTCGTATACCCACCGCAGATGCCGATCATGAAAAACGTCCGTCCGCCGCTGCCGACGAACCAGCGCCCGTCCGGCCCGGTGAGGGTGCCAAAGAAACCGATGAGGAAGGAGCCGGTGAGATTGATCAGGAGCGTGCCCCAGGGAAAAGTTTCGCCCCAGTGCGCCGACACGATGCCGTTCAGCCAGAAGCGGAGCACGCTGCCGAGCGCGCCGCCGAATGCGACCAGAAAATAGAGCTGCATGATGAACCCTTGGAGAAAGGTAGGAGTCATCAGCACCGGCCGGGCCGGGCGGTTTATCCGCCGGAGCGGATTTACCCTTGCGGGAAGGCGGAATCCATCGCCAGGGTGAGAGCCAAGACGCGATGAAGATTTTGGCAAGAGTCTTTGTCGGGGTGCTGCTGGGGGCCGGCTCTCTCGCCGCGCAGCCGCTGCGGCCGGCCAGCCCGGCTGCGGCCCGCGTGATCATTCTGGCCAACAGCGCCGATCCCGACTCCCTCCGGCTGGCGGCGCACTATGCCGCGGCCCGCGGCGTGCCGGCGGAGAACCTCGTCGCACTGCGCATGCCGCTGGCCGAGACCGTTTCCTGGCCGGAGTTTATCAGCAACATCTGGCAGCCGCTGCAGGACGAGCTGGTCCGGCGCGGCTGGATCGGGGCCATCGACACGAAAATGCGGGACGAGATCGGGCGGAAAAAATACGCCATGATCAGCCATCGCCTGGCCTACCTCGTTGTTTGCCGCGGCGTGCCGCTGCGCATCGCGGCGGACAAGGACGTGGCGGAAAAGCCCACGCCGTTTTCGAGCCAGCCGCAATTCCAGACCAACCAAGCGGCGGTCGATTCGGAATTGAGTTTGCTCGCGCAGAGCACCCATGCCGTCAACGGCTGGCTGCCCAATCCGCTTTTTCGCACCGACTATCCGACGCCTTTCGAGCTATCCGCCATCGTCAAGGTCGGCCGGTTGGACGGCCCGACCCTCGCCGACGCCGAAAACCTGGTCGATAACGCCCTTATCGCCGAGCGGACCGGTCTGCTCGGGCGGAGTTACATTGATGAAAGCGGGAAAAATCCCGAAGGCGACCGATGGCTCGAGGCGGCGGCGGCTCAGCTCGCCGCCCTGGGCTTCGACGGCGATGTGGACCGTGCTCCCGCCACCCTGCCGATCACGGCGCGGTGCGATGCGCCGGCGATTTATGTCGGCTGGTATGTCGCGGATCTGAACGGTCCCTTCCGCCTGCCGAATTTTACTTTTCCACCCGGTGCCATTGCGCTGCACATTCACAGCTTTTCCGCGCAAACCCTGCGGTCGGCGACGCAGGGCTGGTGCGGGCCGCTGGTGGCGCGCGGCGTCACCGCGACGATGGGAAATGTCTACGAGCCTTACCTGGAGTTGACCCATCATCCGGACCTGCTGCTCCACGCGCTGGCGCGCGGCTGGACGCTGGGCGACGCCGCTTACTACGCCCTGCCGTCGCTGAGCTGGCAGGCGGTGTTGATCGGCGATCCGCTTTACCGGCCTTTCGCGGTGAATTTCGAGCACCAATGGAAAAACCTGAAAAGCCTGCCGCCAGCGCTCGCGCCCTACGCCGTGCTCCGCCACATGCGGTTGCTCGGCGCCCGGGGTGAGTCCAAGGAAGCCACGGCGGCGGGACGCGCCATCATGGATGACTCACCCAGCCTCGTGCTTGGCCTGGCGCTGGCGGAACGATCAGCCAGGACCGGAGACGCCAAGGGTGCCGCGCGCGAAATCGAGTTCGTCCGCCTGCTCAAGGAATTCCGGCCGCAGGAATGGGCGCTCGCCGCCGAGGCGGCGCAATTGCTGGCGGCGGGCGAAAAGGCGCCGGCGGCGGTCGAAGTCTGGAAAAATCTTCTCGCCTCTCCGGCGATGCCGGCCGCGGCGCGGGCGGTGTGGCTCACCGCGGCGCGAGACACCGCGCTGGCCGCGCACGATTCATCCCAGGCGGCGGCATGGGAGGAGCAGCTGGCGGAACTGAAACCCGAAGGGGAATAGGCCCCGGGAAGGCGCTCTTAAAGTTTGTCGACGATTTTGTCCGCCAGGCCGTAGGCGATGGCCTCCTTGGCATTGAGATAAAAATCGCGGTCGCTGTCGCGCGCGATTTTTTCAATGGGCTGGCCGGAGGCGGCGGCGATGATCTCGTTCAGCTCGGCGCGGATTTTTTCCATTTCCTGCGCCTGAATGTTGATGTCCGTGGCCGGGCCGATGAAGCGGCCGGAAATGAGCGGCTGGTGAATCAGGACACGCGCATGGGGAAAGAGCAACCGGCGGCCCTTGGGGGCGCCGCAGAGGAGGATTGATCCCATCGAGGCGGCCATGCCGGTGACCACGGCGGTGATGGGCGAGGTGACCAGCCGCATTGTATCGAAAACCGCCATGCCCGCGGTGATGGAGCCACCGGGCGTGTTGAGATAAAAAGTGATGTCCTTGCCCGGCGCGACCGCTTCGAGATAAAGCAGTTTTTCCGTAATATCCTTGGCCGTCTCGTCCGTTACCGCGCCCCAGAGGAAAATTTTCCGCTGCTCGAGAAACTTTTTCTGGATCAATGTGCCGACGGAGGCTGGCGTCTTGGCGGAGGTTTCCTCCTCCTCGCGCTCTTCATCATCGTCATCGTCGAAGCGGGGATGGGGCGCAGTGTTTGCGGGATGCAAGTTGGAGAAGTGCATAGGCGGCAACGTGTGCGTGACGGGCGGTTTGTAAACTGTAAAGCGCGAAATCCGACCGGCAGATTGTCAACGCGGCCTGGGACCGTTTAGCTGTGGAATGCCGAAAAAACTGTGGTTGGCTGCGGAATGGATCCTGGTTTTCGGCCTGGTTCCGTCCGCCCTCGCCTTGTGGCTGCCGCCAATCAGTTGGATTCCAGTGCTCTGGCTCGCCGCGCTGATGGTGGGGTGGCGGCTGCGGACAAAGGAGCAGGCAAGCGATTCGCCCCGGACCGGAGGATGGGGACATCCGTCCGATTTTCGCTGGATCGGCCTGCGCACCCTGGTGGTGGTGGCGGGATTTGTCTTCGCAGTGGTATTCTGGATGCCGCAGCGGCTTTTCGATTTTCCCCGGGAGCGGACCGGATTGTGGCTCGCCGTGATGGTGTTTTACCCACTGGCTTCAGTTTATCCGCAGGAATTGATCTGCCGACGCTGGTTTTTCGAGCGCTATGCCGCCTTGTTCGGCGCCGGACCGGGATTGATGGCGGCCAGCGCATTGAGCTTCGGATGGATGCACATCGTTTTTCGCAATCCCGTGGCCGTCGGACTGGCCTCCGCCGGCGGCTGGCTCTTCGCCGAAACCTACCAGCGCAGCCGGTCATTGCGGCTGGTCTGCCTGGAGCACGCCGTGTACGGCGACCTGATTTTCACCATCGGCCTGGGCGCATTTTTTTATCATGGGGCGGTCCGGCCGTAGGCAAGGGCGCGGCGCGCTTGGCGCGGTTTGCGTCGGCGGATCTGCCAGCGCTCACCGCCCGCAAAAAGTGGAAGCGAGTCGGCCACGGGTTCATCGGTCTCGAGCGTAAAAGCAGAGTCGAAAAGATGCCCGGCTTCGCCGGCGGCGAGGCCGAAGGGCGGACCATCGTCCTTGTCGCCGAAGAAAAAGAAGCCGACCAGGCGTCCGCCCGGTTTCAGGAGTTCGCCCAGCCGTCGGGCAATCAGCGGCCAGCGCGCGGGCGGCAGAGCACACAGGAAAGTGCGTTCATAGATCAAGTCGAACGACGCCGGCGAAAAAGGATGCGTGAAAAAATCGCCGAGCACGATGCGGTCAGCCAGAACCGGGCCGACGTGGGCGCGAGCCCGGTCCACGGCTGGCGGGCTGAAGTCAATCGCGGTGACCCGGCAACCGGCGGCGGCAAAGGCCGCAACCTCGTATCCGCTGCCGCAGCCGGGAATGAGGACGTCGCCATGGGCTTGGCCGGCCGCCAGAAAACGGCTGAGATCGGCGGGGACGCCGTTAAAATCCCAGGGCAGTCGGGCGTCGTCGTAGCGCCGGTTCCAGAATTCCGGCTGGTTTGGGTCTTCAGGCATCTGCCCGGACAATCTTTTTACCCGCGTTCTCTCAGACCAAGCCCAGCTTCATCTTACCCTCCTCGGAAATCATCGACTGATTCCAGGGCGGCTCCCAGGTGATGCGCACGTCGGCGTCGCTCACCCCCGGAACGAGGAGGATTTTCGAGCGGGCGTCCTCGGCGATGGCCGGTCCCATGCCGCAGCCCGGCGCGGTGAGCGTCATCATGACATTCACGCGATAGCCCCCCTCGGGCTTTGCCTCGATGTCCATCGAATAGACCAGGCCGAGATCGACGATGTTGACAGGAATCTCGGGGTCGAAAACCTGGCGCAGCTGGGCCCAGATCGCCTCGGCATCGGGCGCGCCGTTCGGCTGCACGGCCGCGTTCACCGCGGTGTCGGCCGCCTTTTCGCCGAGCGCATCGCTATCCTTGCCGTCGATGCGAAAGAGGCCGAAATCGGCCTGCACGGTGTAACTGCCGCCGAGCGTTTGGTGGATGAAAACGCTGGTGCCGGCGGTGAGCTTCAGTTTCTCGCCGCTGGGAATCTGGGTGACGATGACGTCGCGGGAAAGGACGCGTTCTTTGTGCATGGCGCTGAAAAATTGAAGGGCAAAGACGGCCGCGCTTTGCGCTTAATGTCATTTTTTGAATTTCGATTGGATCAACTCGCGCAAGGCGGCGTGAAGTTCGTCGTTTTCAAGCTTGTCGAGGACTTCCTCGAAGAAACCAAAGACAAGCAGCTTGCGGCCGATGACCGGCGGGATGCCGCGGGACTGAAGGTAGAACAATTGTTCCTCGTCCACGTGTCCGGTGGTGGCGCCATGGGTGCAGCGGACGTCGTTGGCCTGGATTTCAAGGCCCGGCAGCGAGTTGGCCTCGGCCTCGGGGGAGAGCACGAGGTTGCGGTTGCTCTGGTAGGCGTCGGTCTTTTGCGCGTCGGGATCGACAACGATGAGGCCGGAGAAGATCGTCCGCGCCTGGTCGAGCAGGGCATTTTTGTAGAGGAGGTTCGAGCTGGTATGCGGCGCCTGGTGGGTCTGAAGCGTGCGCTGGTCGAACTCCTGCGCGCCCTGGGCCACGGTGAGCGCGAGCATTTCGCTGTGCGCGCCGGAGCCCTGCAGACGGCTGTGCGATTCGTGGCGCGCCTGCCGGCCGCCCAGATGGATATTGAGCGAGATCACCCGCGCGTCGCGCTGGACGGCGATGGAATTGCTCTGGAAGGAGAGGGCGTCGCGCGACCAGTTTTGCGCGCCGAGGTAGGTGAGCTGCGCGCCGGGTCCGGCGTGGAGGTCGTTGACGCCGGAGGCGAAAATCCTCGCATCGTCGGTGGAGAGGAAAAATTCGGCGAGCGTAACCCGGGCATTGTCCTCGGCCACGACAATGGTGTGGGGAAAAACGGAGCTGCCCGCGCCGGCGGCGGCATGCACCGCCACAAAAGGCGCGGAAATCTCGACGCCGCGCGGCACGTAGAGGAACGCTCCGCTGGAGGTGAGTGCGGCATTGAGCGCCGCGAATTTGTCCGCGCCGAGGTTCGCCGCCTGGGCCTGAAAATAGCGGCGGACGAGGTCGGCATGCTTTACCAGGGCGTCTTCCAGCGAGGCGAAAATGACGCCGCGGGCGGCGAGCTCGGCCGGCAGGGGCGAGGTGGAGGCGAGGCGATTGTTGAAAAAGGTCAACGTGGCGCTGCGGGCGAAGTCGAGGGACGGGAGCGAAGAAGCGAGGCTGGGATCGGATGGCGCCAGCCCGAAGCCGCCGAGCTGCACGCCGGCCACGTTGCTGAAGCGCCAGAGCTCGTCGGTGCGTTTCGGCGGCGGCAGCGCAATGAAGCGGTTCCAGGCTTCACGCTTGAGATCGAGCCACCATTTGGGCAGGTGACCGAGCGGTGCGAGGTGGGCGGCCAGCACGTCGGCGGTGAAATCGCCATTGGGCAGGGCAGTCTTGGTGTCAGGCAAGGCGGACATGGAAAAATTAAGAATTTAGAATGAAGAATGCAGAATGGGAACGGGTTGGTTCTTCATTCTACATTCTTATTTCTGCATTAGGTTGCGTCAGCGACCGGCATCAGCCGACTGATCCCTCCATTTCGAGATCGATGAGGCGCTTGAGCTCGACGGAATATTCCATCGGAAACTGGCGCACGAGGTCGTTGACGAAGCCGTTCACCGCGAGGCTCATGGCCTGGCCTTCGGTCAGGCCGCGCTGCTGCATGTAGAAAATCATTTCCTCGCTGACCTTGGAGACGCTGGCTTCGTGCTGGGTGGCATTGGCGTCGCCGCGCACGGTGATGGCCGGATAGGTGTCGGTGCGCGAATTGGTGTTGATCAGCAGCGCATCGCACTCGGTGTTGTTTTTGCAACCCTTCAGGTGCTTCGGGATGTGGACGAGGCCGCGGTAGGTGGCGCGGCCCTGGCCGACGGAGATGGATTTGGAGACGATGGTCGAGGTGGTCTCGTCCGCGGCATGGACCATCTTCGCGCCGGTGTCCTGGTGCTGGCCGTCGTTGGCGAGGGCGATGGAGATGACCTCGCCGCGGGCCTTGCGGCCCTTGAGCACGACGCCGGGATATTTCATGGTCAGGCGCGAACCGATGTTGCAATCGATCCACTTGATCTCGGCCTCCTCGTGGGCGAGGCCGCGCTTGGTGACGAGGTTGAAGACGTTGTTGGCCCAGTTCTGCA
>DASRHD010000094.1:0-39960 GCA_035650695.1 Opitutaceae bacterium | reverse complement strand
GCAAACTGCGCCCGCTGCTGGTCCGAAACCGCCGCCGCCGCCGCTTGCTCGTAAAGCGCCTGGGCCCTGGGTCCGTCGCCCGCCGCATCCGCCAGCCGGCCCTGCAGGAAATAAAACCATCCGCGGTCGGTCGCACCCAGTTGCTCTGGCTTGACCGACGCAGCCTCGGCCTTGGCCGCGTCCGTCTTTTTTTCCACGATGTCGATCAGGCCGGTGCGCAAATGCCAGGCGGCGCCGCGCTCCGCCGCCGCCATGCCCTGCAGCGCCTGTTCCGCCTCGCCGACGCGACCGTCGTCGAGCAGTGCCGTGGCCAGGGCCAGGGTCAGGGCGCCGTGGTCGACGCCCGGAAGGGCGAGCAGCTCGCGGTCGATCGCCGCCGCCACCGAAGGCAGGCCCAGTTCCAGCGCATGCTGCGCCGCCTGCTGCCGAAGCAAAAAATCTGCCGGCGCCGGCCGTGTCTCCGCCGCGGAAATCAGCGGCGCCGCCGGCCCGGCCGGCGACGATACAGTTTGCGCGCACAACGGCAGAATCGTCGCCAGCGCGGCGAATCCGGACCACAGGCATGTCGGAATACGCATGGAGACAATGGACGATGCCACATCACCGCCCCGGGGCAAGCCCGCGTGTGGAAACAAAGCCTAGTCTTGTAATCAGTTCCGTCTCGCGCCGCCCGGTTCCCACCCTATGGTAGCTCCATTCTCCTTCAACCCAACACGCCATGAAAGCAGTCCTCATTGTCCTCGTCATCCTCGCCGCGCTCGTCGTCATTCTCGCCCTCTGGGTCGCAGGCATCTATAACTCGCTGGTCGCACTGCGCAACCGCTTCAAGAACGCCTTTGCCCAGATCGACGTTCAGCTCAAACGCCGCTACGATCTCATCCCCAACCTGGTCGAGATCGCCAAGGGCTACATCAAGCACGAACGCGAGACGCTCGAGGCCGTGACCAAGGCGCGCAACATCGCCTACACCGCCTCCCAGGCCGCCGCTTCCAACCCGGCCGATGCCGGCGCGATGAAAAACCTCCTCTCCGCCGAGGCCGGCCTGACCGGCGCCCTCAGCCGCCTCATGGCAGTGAGCGAGGCCTATCCCGACCTCAAGGCCAACCAGAACATGCTGCAGCTGACCGAGGAGCTGACCTCGACGGAAAACAAGATCTCCTTTGCCCGCCAGGCCTACAACGACGCAGTCATGACCTACAATACCACGCGCCAAACCTTCCCCAATGTCGTTTTCGCCGGCATGTTCGGCTTTACCGACGCGCAGCTCTTCCAGATCGAGGATGCCACCGAGCGCAACGCGCCGAAAATCAGCTTCAGCTGACCGGCTTCGCGCCCCTTTCCCGCCATGCTCAACTCCACCTGCTTTTCCCTGACCGGCTATCGCGTCACCCGCGAACTCGGCACGGTGCGCGGCATCGTTGTCCGATCACGTTCGGTCATCGGCAATATCGGCGCCGGCATCCAGACGCTGTTCGGCGGCAATATCACGCTCTACACCGAGCTTTGCGAACGAGCCCGCGAAGATGCCTATGGCCGCCTCTGCCAGCAGGCGGCCGCGCTCGGCGCCAATGCCATTCTCGGCGTGCGTTACGATGCGACGGAGATTTCGCCTGGCGTCACCGAGGTGCTCTGCTACGGAACCGCCGTGGTCGTCGCTCCGGCCGAATAAGCTCGCGGCCGAAGCCGCCTCCCACGCCGTGAATCCCCTCGCCTTCATCCATCTGTTCGTCGGCCTGCTCATGATCGCGGTGTGCCGGCCGCTCGTCCGGCGGAAGATCAAAATGAACCACTGGTACGGCATCCGGATTCCGGCGGCGTTTGAATCCGAGGAACGCTGGTTCGAGATCAATGAATACGGCGGCCGGCTGCTTTCGCGCTGCGGCGTCGTCATCGCCGCGGCGGCGGTGCCGGAATTTTTCCTCGGCAAGACCTATTGGCCCGCCGGGGCGCTGGCCGGCGCCTTTGTCATGATGCTGGCTCTCGGTGTGGCACTGTGGAAAATTTTCCATTACGCCGGCGTGACGAAAAAAAGCTGAAGCCGTCATCATGGACTTCTTCGAAGCCCAGGCCCACGCGAAGAAACGCACCGCACGATTGGTGACGCTCGTTGCCGCCGCGGTAATTGGCGTGATCGCGGCAGCGTCAGTTCTTTGGAGCCTCTATTGGCGCTATCATCAATATCCCATGACGGCCGGGGTGTTCCTTTGGCCCGGACTGATTACCTTGTTTATCGTCGTGCTCGGTGCGGCCCAAAAATGGTGGGCGTTGCGCCTGGGAGGCAGGGCTGTCGCCCGCCTGGTGGGAGCCCGCCGGATCGACAGTCTCCCGCGGGATTTGTACGAACGCCGCCTGCAAAATGTCGTTCAGGAAATGGCCCTCGCCTCGGGTATCGCCGTTCCTGAGGTATATGTGATCCAGGCGGTCTCCTCCATCAACGCCTTCGCCGCCGGCCTGACCGTCAATGATGCAGTCATCGTTGTCACCGCCGGCACCCTGCGCAAACTCACCCGCGACGAGCTTCAGGGCGTGATCGCCCATGAATTCAGCCACATCCTCAATGGTGACATGCGGCTGAACGTCCGGCTCATCGCCGTTCTTTATGGCCTCAAAGTCATCGAATGGACAGGAAGGTCTGTTTTCGGCGTCGGCCCGAATTTCCGGGAAATGGGCTATAAAAAAAATCCCTGGGCGCAAAGCCCCATTGGGCGGAACCCCGCCCCGCTTATTTTTTTTGTTATTCCGACGATTGTGATGATTCTGTTGTGGATCCATGATCGCAAAGTGGACCTGTCGGATCCGTTTTTTTGGGCATATCTTGAAATCCCTTGCGCCGCTCTCGCCATCGTCCTGATCGGATTCATGGCATGGCTTTTCAGCCGCCTCACCCAGGCCGCCGTCTCCAAGCAGCGCGAATTTCTGGCCGACGCCTCAGCGGTGCAGTTTACCCGCAACCCTGCCGGTCTCGTCGGCGCACTCCGCAAGATCGGCGGCCAGGATCATGGCATGGCGGGACAGCCCACCGCGACGGCCGAGCAAATCAGCCATTTCTGGTTCGCCCAAAACACCCGCCCGCGCTTCCTCGGCTGGCTGGACACCCATCCGCCCATTGCGGACCGGATCCGCGCCATCGATCCGAATTGGGACGGCACGTTCACCGAATCATCGGAGGCTGTTGCCCTCGATTTGGATGAGGTGCCGGACTCGGCGCCGATCTCTTTCTTCGATCAGCACGCTCGACCTCCTCACGACGGAATGGCGGAGCCCCGGCTGCCGTTCACTCCGGCTGCCATTCTCGACGATACGGACTTCTCGATGGAAATCTGCCTGCGGGAGGTTCGGGCGCTGATCGCCGCCATCCCGGCACAGTTGCGCGACGCCGCGGGCTCGCCTGCCGAGGCGCCGGTGCTGGTTTACGGACTGCTCCTCGACACCGATCCGGCGATCCACGAAAAACAATGCTCGCTGCTCTCCCCCAATGTCGTCGCCGCGCTGGACAATTACCAAAATTCGCTCCGCCGCCTTGATCCTTCCACCAAACTGTTGCTGCTGCAAATCGCCCTGCCGGCTCTGCGCTCGCTCGACATCGCCACCCATGACCATTTTCTCGCCACCTTGGGGACCTTGATCCAAGCCGACGGCCAGGTCGCGCCCTTCGAGCGTACCCTGAAGAAACTCGTGGTCCGCCAATTGCGGCAGATTCGCGAACCAGCTACGCCGGACGAGCGCCTGCCGCTTGCCGCCGTGGCCGGCGACATCGCCGTCGTGCTCTCGCGGCTGGCGCAACTCGATGCCCGCCATGCCAGGGCTACCGCGGCTTTTGCCGCGGGCACCGCGCCATTCCGCGCGGCCAGGCACCGGCTCAAGCTCCTTCCGCCCGGCGATTGCTCGTCAAACCGGCTCGATGAAGCGCTCGACCGCCTCGCGTTTGCCCTGCCTTCGGTGAAGCAAAAGACCATCCTCGCCGCCGCGCTCGTCATCGGCCACGATGGCACCATCACCCCGGCTGAACACGGATTGTTCCGCCTCATCGCCGGCTGGCTCGGCTGTCCCCTGCCGTTCAACTGTGGCCTTTCGACCGGCGCGCCAGCCGCTTCCGTCGACAACCGGCGTTTGGACGCGGGAAAACCCGTGCTTCCGTGCTCGTAACTTCCATGGACTTTTTTGAAGCCCAGGCCCACGCGAAGAAACGCACCCGGCGGCTCGTCGTGCTTTTCGCCCTCGCCGTGCTCGGCACGATCCTCGCCAGCTATGCCGCGGCCATCCTGATTTTCTGGCAGATTTCGCCGCGAGCCCGTCATTTTCACGACAGTTACCGGGCCTATACGCACACCGGCGACTGGCCGGACGACCCGCACTCGTACCCTTGGTGGGACCGGAATATTTTTCTCTGCACCGCGGCCGGCGTCGTCGTCGTGGTGGGAGCCGGTTCCTTCTACAAATGGTCGCAGCTGCACAGCGGCGGCGGTGCGGCCATCGCCGAGAGCGTCGGCGGCCGCCGGATCGATTCCGGCACGGCCGACCCCGGCGAGCGCCGCCTCCTCAATGTTGTCGAAGAGATGGCCATCGCCTCCGGCGTGCCCATGCCGACCGTTTATGTCCTCAACGATGAGGTCGGCATCAACGCCTTCGCCGCCGGCCTCACTACCCACGACGCCGTCGTCACCGTCACCAGCGGCGCCCTCGACAAGCTGTCACGCGACGAGCTGCAGGGCGTGATCGGCCACGAGTTCAGCCATATTCTCAACGGCGACATGCGGCTCAACCTCAAGCTCGCCGCCATCATTTTCGGCATTCTCGTCATCGGCCTGACCGGCCATGGCATCCTCCGCGGCATGTTCAACAGCCGCGTGCGCGTCGGTCGCAAGGGCGGCGGCGGGATTGCGCTCGTTCTCGCCGTCGGCGTGGCGCTCATGATCATCGGCTATGTCGGCTACTTTTTCGGCCGGCTCATTCAGGCGGCCGTGTCGCGCCAGCGTGAATTCCTCGCCGACGCCTCGAGCGTCCAGTTCACCCGCAATCCCGACGGGATCGGCGGGGCCCTGAAAAAAATCGGCGGCTATGCCCTCGGCTCGGTGGTGGAAAACCACAGCGCAACCGAGATCGGCCACTTCTTTTTCGCCCAGGCCTTCTCCACCTCGTTCACCGGACTGTGGGCGACTCATCCGCCGCTGACGGCCCGCATCCGCGCGATCGATGCGCAGTGGGACGGAAAATTTTTCGAGCCGCCCGAGAAAGTGGATATCGCCCATGAAACGTTCAAACAAATCCTTCATCCGTTGACGGCGCAGCCGGCCGGCCGGCCCGCACCGTCCGCCGCGTCCAATCCGCTCTCCGCCATCGCCGCCATCGGCACGCTCACCACCGGTGGAATCGCCAGCGCGCAAAGCGTGCTCGGCGCCCTGCCCCCCGCCCTGCTCGCGGCGGCGCGCGATGCGCACCAGGCCCCCGTCCTGATTTACGGCTTGTTGCTGGACAGCGACGCCACCGTGGCCGCACAGCAGCGCCAGATCATCGCGGCGCGGGCCGGCAGCGATGCCCTCCAGGGGCTCGATTCGCTTCGCCCCGCCGTCGCCGGGCTGGCCGTGCCGCAAAGGCTTCCCCTGGTCCAGCTGACTCTCGCCCCGCTCCGGCAGCTGCCCCCTGCCGCACTCGCGCCGTTTCTCGAGACGCTCGACCAACTGGTGCACGTCGATGGTCGGGTGGACACATTCGGGTTCGGGTTGCAAAAAATGCTTCGCCGCAGCCTGGCCACCGCCCACCAGCCCGCCGGCCCGGGTGAACAGATTTTTTCCTTCGAGGCCGTGGCGCGGGAAATCTCGGTCGTCCTCAGCGCGCTCGCCCATGTCTCGAGCAACGTCGACATGGACGCCCGTGCCGCCTTCACCGCCGGCGCCGGCCAGCTCCGCATCCTGGAAGGCAAGCTCACACTTCTCGAGCCCGCCGAATTTACGCCGGGCGGACTTGACGGCGCCCTCGACCGCCTGGCCGATGCGTCGTTCCCGATCAAGCAGCGTCTGGTCACCGCCGCCGCCCACGTGGTCGGCGCCGACGGTGTCATTCTCGACGCCGAGGCGGAACTGCTCCGCACGATCTGCGCCGCGCTCGACGTGCCCATGCCACCGCTCGCTCCCGCCGGCTAATTTGCCTCTTTTTCCCGCCGTCGGCGACGGCAACTTTGTAATATAATGCGCTACAAATGTTCGAACCAGGGCATCGGGCTTCGTCACGCATTGCATAACAAAAACCGACAGAGGAATTTTCCTCAGCACGCTTCGCTTCGCGTCATTTTTGCCCGAATTTCCGCGGAAAGCCGTAAAAAGGCCGTCAAGGCTCGTCAAACTCTGCTCAATTTAAGTCGCTGATCCGCAAAAACATTGCCTCTCCCGAGCCCGGAGAGGAAAACCGCGGGCATGAGTGCTGTCACCTCCATCTGGATATTTATATTATTCGTATTCGCTTACATCGGCACCGTGGCCACGCTCTGGATCTGGCGCGTCAATCGCCGGCGTGAACGGCCGCCCGTTTCGGAAAAACTGTTGCGGGGACCAGGCGAAGGCCTGCGCCGCCGCCTTGAACGCCTCGACGACTACTTCCTGCTCGGCCTCGCCGCCTGCTCGATCGTACCGGGGCTGCTGCTGTGGGGCGGACTGGTCCTTTCCGGCCACATCAAATCGACGGCCTGGAGCGAGACGGTGTTCATCAGTGCCATCGTCCTGTTCGTCGCCTCCCTTGCCGGCGCCGGCTGGTGGCTGATGCGCACACTGACCCTGCGCCGCGACTGCCATCTCGGACTTTACGGCGAGAAAGCCGTGGCCGAGGCCCTCGTGCCGCTTCTCGCCGAAGGCTACCACATTTTTCACGATGTGCCCTGCGAATACGGCGACACCAAGTTTGACATCGACCACATCGTCATCGGGCCGAGCGGCGTTTATTGCGTCGAGACCAAGACCCGGCGCAAGGGCAAGGCGATCGGCGGCCGCAAGGACCACGAAATCGTCTTCGACGGCGAGCAGCTGATCTATCCGTGGGGCGAAGACACCCACGGGCTGGCCCAGGCCCGCAAGCAGGCGGAGTGGCTCGCGCAGTGGATTTATCAGATCATCGGCGAACGTATGCTGGTCACGCCGGTCCTGGTCTTCCCCGGCTGGTGGGTGAGCACGACCACCCTGCGCGACCTGAAGGTCCTGAACCCAAAACAGCTCGGCGCCACCATCCACAGCGACGCGCCGCCGGTGCTCAGCCCGAAACAAGTCGAACTTGTCGGCCGACAGCTCGACGCCCGCTGCCGCGACGTGGAATTCTGATCGGGGCGCTTTCCCCAGGTCCCGTGCGCGCCGTGCCGGGGATTACTTCCCCTGCACTTCCGGCAATTTTTTCAATTTGTCGACCTTCGGCGCGATGACCAGGGCGCAATAGCCCCGGTGCGGGTGTTTGGCAAAATAGTCCTGATGGTAATCCTCCGCCGGCCAGAATTTGGTCAACGGCACGATCGCGGTCGTGATCCGGTCGCTGAAACGCTTCTGCGCCTCGGCCTTGGATTTTTCCGCGGCGATTCTCTGGGCCTCGTTCGCGTAAAGGATGATGGAGCGGTATTGCGGCCCCTCGTCATTGCCCTGTCCGCCGATCTGCGTCGGATCGTGCACATGCCAGAAAAACTCCAGCAGCTTTTCCAGCGACGTTTTTGTCGGATCGTAATCGATCTTGATCACCTCGGCATGGCCGGTGGTGCCGGTGCAGACATCTTCGTAGCTGGGATTGGGATAGTCGCCGCCCGCATAGCCGCAGGTGACATGGGTCACGCCGGGCAGGAGCTTGTAGGCAGCGTCCGTGCACCAAAAACACCCGCCGCCGAGGACGAGGGATTCGGTTGGGGTGTCAGCCGCACTCATGGGAAGGGAAATGACGCCAAGGAGGATAAGCAGAACAAAAGTTTTCATGGAGCAGTGAATCGGGTTCGCGCCAAAGCGCAAAGATGAGAGACGCCTTTCCGCACCTTATTCCCCGGCATTTGATTCTATAGCCGCTCAAAGTAAAGCGGTGCCGGACGCCGAGGCCGGCCATTCCCGCTCATTGCAAATGCAAGACGACTTGGTGCCCGGCTGGCGCGTCCTGGCCGGCGAGCGAGAGACGCGCCTCGGGCACGCCTTGCGCCACTAGATAGTCCTTCACCTGCTGCGCGCGGTCGACCGCAAGCTGGTGGAGATCGGCGTCCTCAACCGGCACCTGCGCGGCGAGCTGCGCTTCCATTTCCGCGGGCGGCGGCAGCTTGTAGGCCGGCGTCGATGGCGGCACGCCGGGGCCGCCGGTGGCGGGCAACGTTGCCGATTCCGGCTTTCCATGGACCAACGGCACCGCCGCGGTCTTGCCTCCGCCGCTCTCGCCGAAAACGTACCGCAGAATGCGGCCGAAAAGGGTGTGGGGCGGCGGCGCGGGCGACGCCGTCGAGGCTGCCTCCCTCGCCGCGGCGGACGTCTGGGAGGCGGGAGCGGGTGGAACCGCACCGGGCGTGGGCACGTTCGGCGCCAGCCGGAAGGTCGCAACGTAAAGCCCGATGAGGACCCGGTTCGATTCTTCCGGCGTGAGTTTCACCTGGTCGGCCGAGGTCAGGCTGGGATCCTCCTGCCGCCGCGACTCCCAGATTTTTGTCCGGATAAATTCCTGGAGCTTTTGTTTCTGCAGCGCCGGTGCGTCGGCATCGCGGTCGGCGCTGCCGGCCAGTTCCAGGCGCAGACCGGGCCGGGCCATAAGTGCGCGGACCAGAACCTCGAGCTTTTTCATTTCGGCTGGGGCCAGCGCGCTGGAGCCGGCCGCAAAATCAATGCGATCGAGCTGCTGTTGCTCGCTCCCGCCGAACATCGCACCGAGCAGGGCGAAGGGTGCGGTCGCGGCCTTGGTCAGGAGGTTGGTGAAAACCTGGGCCGCAATCTGGCCCACGTCGAAGTTGGGATCGCTTAGGCTGCCCTGGACGGGAAGGTTGATTACAATCCGGCCGTGGTTGTCCTTGAGCAGCGCAATGGCGAAGCGGACGGGAAGGCCGGTGGTGGACGGGCTGTCGGTCTTCGCGCCCAGATCGAACCGGTCGAGCGTGATCGTATTCTGGCTGTCGAGGCGGTCCTGGGCGAGGCGAACCTTGAGGTCGAGCGTTAGGCTGCCCTGGGTCAGAACATAACCGGCGTACTTGGCAAAGTAGGGTCCCATCGGCTGCAGATCGGCTCCGGCCAGATTGGCGGTGGAATCGACGAAGATTTCGCGGGCAATGGGGTTGATCTCGCCTTGAATGGTGAAGGGAGCGTCGTTGTTCAGCTTGGCCCGCAAATCGACTGCCGACCGGGCCGACTCGTCCGAGGAAAGATCGGCGACAAAGCCGGCGATTTGGTTGACCGAAAGATGCGTGCTCGGCGTGATCGAGCGATCCGTGACCTGCACCGCGCCTTCGGAGAGCGCCACCCGTCCCACCGTAATCTTCCGGGTCGGAGCCGTAGTGTCGGCGGACGGGGAAGCTTGCGGCGGCGCGGACGGGCGGACGGGAGTTTCCTTGCGCAACACGGCGGCCAGGTTGGTCGACCCGTCGCGATGAATCGTAAAGTGCAGGGTCGGCTCAATCAGCGAAATCTGCGCCACGCTGACGGTCAGCGGCGCGGAAGTGAAATCAACCTGTTTGAAACCGAGGGAGGCGAAGCTGGCAAAATCGTCTCCCGCCGTGCCGTCGACCGTGGCCACGCGATCCAGTTCGGCGTCGCCGCGGAAAGCAATCTGCGGCGTCTCGCCCGCGGGCGCGGCGATGGCGAGCTGGCCCCGCGCCGAGGCTGCGCCCTGGGCGACGCGCAGGTTGACGAAGGGGTCGAGGTAAGGGCTAAGTCCGCTCAGTGCAAAGTCCGACAGATCGACGGTGAAATCGGCGCGCCGCTGCGCCGCGCCCACTGTTCCGGCGAGGTCGAGGCCGCCTTGGGGGGCGAAGCGCACGCCGAGCTTGAACGGCGCTGGCGCCGCCCCGGCCGCCAAGGAAAAATTCTGCGCGGCGAGCTCAAGCGAAGGAATGTCGAGGTGCACCGGCCGCGATCCGGCCGCATCATCGAAGCTCAACGCCAGGTGGCGGAGCTCAAGGTCGGCCAGGGAAATGTCAGGCAGAGCTGCCGCCGCGGCGGGGGCAGCCGGCGCCCCACTTCCGGCCGGCGGCAAAAGATCGGCAAGATTGATCGCGCCGTCGGCGGCGCGCTGCGCCGCGATCCGGCCGCCGGTGACCACCAGCTTTGCCGCCGCCGCCTTCAGCGGCGTAAGCGAGGCGTTGAGGCCGGTCAGGTCGATGGCTGGAAGGACGATGACCGGCGCCGGCGACCCGCGCGGCGCGATCTGCAGGTCATGCAGATGCAGCTCGCCGCCGTCCAGACGCATGACCCGCGGCTCGGTGCCGAGGTCGAGTTCGTAATGCCCGGCGGCGTCAAGCGTGCCGGCCAGGAGGTCTGCCCGCACCGCCGCGGCGTAATACGGCGCGTATTTTCCCAGCGCAATTTTCCCCAGTGAAAAATCCCCGGCGGAACGCAGCGGCTCGGCGGAAAACGTCCCGCGCCAGTGCAGCGTTTCTCCAAACTCGGTCGAGGCGGTGAACTCATACGGCGCGCCGGGCGCGGCCGGAGCGGTGGAAAAATCCTTGAGCGAAAAACTGAGCGGGCCGAGTTCGGTGGCAAAATCCTGGGCATGGCTGTGATCGGCAAAGGCAAAGCGCGCCTGGACGATGGTCAGCTCGCGGATGACGAGCGCACGCGGCTTGGATGGCGGCGTGCCCGCCGGCGCGGGCGGGGAAGCGAGCAGGTCGGAAATGTTGAGTGCGCCGGTCTTTTCGATCACCAGTCGCGCCGTCGGGGCGGTGAGTGAGATTTCCTTGAAAATCAACTTGCCGGAAAAAAGCGACCAGCCCTGGAAGTTGACGTAGAGGCGCTCGCAACTGCAGAGCGGCTGGCCATCATGATCGGTCACGCCCAGGCCGTCGATCGTGGCGGAGAGCGTGTAGGGATTGAGGCGGACCTTCTGCACAAAGACCGGGCGGTGCAGCGCGGTGGCGAGACGCCATTCCAGCTGATGCCGGACGATTCCGGACGCGATCAGGTAGACAAAAAGGTTAAAAAGCAGAAAGAGGACGGCGAGGATGAGGGCGACAAACCGCCAGCGATGGCCGCGGCGGCCGTGCGCCGCACTTTGCCGGCGGAGTTCCAGGATGGAAAAGGGTTCAGCCACAGCTTTGCATCTTGCGTCGCGGACGGGAACGGCGCAAGCCGCGCGATGAGAAATCAATGCGGCCCAAGCCCCTGCGAAAATCGCCCTCCCCCGGGCCGGGCGCCGCCCTTGCAACTTTCCTCAGACCCGGTTTTTACCCCACTCGCGCCGGCTTTGACGTGACGCGATTTTTCCTTCAACTTCCCGCCACCATGAAGTCGGTCAAGATTCCAGCTTTCGAACTTTTTCTCCACGAGATGATTCCCCTCGCCAAGTCGATGGGCGTCACCGTCGAGGTCAGCGACGACCAGAAACTCATCCTCACCGCGCCGAAGGAACAGAACAAAAATTCCCTCAACACCGCTTTCGGCGGCAGCCTCGTGACCCTCGCCACGCTCGCCGGCTATGGGGTGGTCTGGGAAATGATGAAGAGCGAGAATGACGCGCACAAGGCGGAGTGGCGCATCGTGGTCAAGGATAGCGCGGCGAACTATCGCCGGCCGGTGCTGGGCGACCTGCGCGCGGTTTGCGAGCGGCCGGCCAAGGCCGCGATCGAGGAGTTCAAGGCCGCGCTCGCCCGTTACGGCAAGGCCAAGCTCCAGGTCCGCGCCCGGGTCGTCGAGGGCGAGTCCACCGCCGTCGACTTCAAGGCCGCGTTCGTGGTCACGCGGTGAACGGTTTGTAGTTAAATTTCAACTACAAGACGGCCTTCCGCGCGCCGTTTGGCCCGGATGGGCCGGCGCCTCCCTCATCGCCCGCGTAGGGCCTGGGCCGCGGCGTAATACTCCTTTTCCCACTTCGCCTGGTTGTCCTGCGCCTCGCGGATGAAGGGGGTGAAGACCGCCATGCGGAGGATGAACCAGTTGAGCAGATTGAAGGGAAAATAAACCGGCCGGACGAAATCGACGAAGAGCACGACGCGCCAGTGGTCGGTCTCGTTCCAGACTTCGTGGTCGTAGCTGTCGTCAAAGATCAGCGCCTTGCCCTCGTGCCAGTGGGCGATCTCGGTGTTGACCCGGATGCGCACCTTCTCGTTCGGCTCCGGCACGATCATGCCGAGGTGGAGGCGCAGCACGCCGTTGTACGGACCGCGGTGGGCGGGAATGTGCTTGTTCGGCGCAAGAATCGAGAAAAAGCCCGTTTTCATGCCGGGGATTTTTTTCAGCGCCGCAACCGTGTCGGGGCACTGCCGGCAGTTCTCATCCGCCCACACCCCGTAGCCGCAAAATACGAAGGTCTTCCAGTTGTTGTCGGTCTGGATGGTCTTCACGTCGGTCGAGATGTCCTGGAAATTCGGCAGCTCGTCGCGGCGCTGCATCACCTCGTCGAGCTCGGCGCGGATTTTCGGAAAGGCCGCCTCGATCTCCGCCACCCAGGGGAACTTGGCGTTGTCGAAGACAGGCTGATCGCCGACGATGGAGAACTTGTAGAAGAGCCATTCGGCGGCATCGAGGAATTTCGCCGCCACTTTTCCGACGAACCCGGTGGGCGGCTTCAACGGTTTGCCTTGGATTTTTTGAACCATGGGAAAAAAACGTTGGGGGCGGAATTTTCAAAGCGGTTTGACGCCGCTGCGCAAGATTTGTTTCGCGCGCGGCGCCGCCCGCGTCCGCCGGGGAATGGCCCGGCCGCCCCTCAGATGTGCTTCGAATCCGCCGCGTCTTTCTGGATGTAGCCGCTGTCCTGCCGCTGGTGGTTGACCTGGTTCTTTTTCACGTAGGCCTGGTAAACGTCATCGGCGGTCATGCCCAGGGTCTGGGCGAGTGAGACGAGAAAGTGGAACAGATCGACGACCTCGACCCGGGCATTCTGGGCGTCGAATTTCTGGTACTTGGCCCACCATTTCCACGGCACGCTGTCCACCAGTTCGGCCAGCTCCTGCTGCATCGCGCGGGTGTAGTTGAGAATCCACTTCGCCTTGTCCTCGTCGGATGCCGGCGGCAGGTCGACGCCGATGCGGCGGTTGAGGGCGTCTTGCATGCGGAAAATTTCCTCGAGCTTGTCCATGCCTCGTGGTTACGGCCCGGAATGGCCGCTGGCAAGTCCGGCTTTGGGGCGATGGCGGACCGGACCGGACGCAACCTGCTGGCAGCCATTTATTTTTTACAGTTGCCCAATGAGGTAAAATCGGCGATAGTGTCGGGTTATGGCAGGCGTCGAGCGTGTTTCCCGCGTTCCGCCTGCCGCTTAAACACCGGCTGCTCCCTGTGGCGAGCGCCCTTCACAACACACACATACACATCATGTCAGAAACAGAAACGTCCGGCGCACCCCTGGCCAGCGCCGCGACTTCCAATCCGCCTGCTGCCTTCGGCACTTCGCGCGGTTCCGGCTTGGCGCGCGGCAAACGAGCCGCCTCGCCCGCCGCAGCCCCTGCGCCCGCCCCCAGCACCGGCGAGTATCGACCCACGGCCATCGAAGTCATCACGCCCAAGAGCGACTACCAGAATCCCTTCGCCGAGCCCGCCCCCGCGGCCCCGGCCAAAGAAGAGATCAAATCCACCGCTGCCGCCGCACCTGCGCCGGCGAGCGTTGAAAGCAAGGAAATCAAGCCCACTCCTCCCGCCGCCGCCACGCCCGCGCCGGCGCCAACCGAGAACCGGGCCCAACTCAACATTCTCCCGCCCGAGGAATCCAAGCGTTCCTCCCTCAGCTGGGAAAACGGATCCGACTCCTCCGCCCCGCCCGAGACGCGGCAGCGCCGCGACGAGCGTCCGGTTTTCCGCCCGGAGCGCCGCGAGCAGAAGCCGTTCGAAGCGCGTGAACCGAGAGCGTTTGAACCACGCGAGCCGCGCGAACTGCGGCCCGAACAAAAACCGTTTGAAGGCCGTGAACCGCGGGAGCCGCGGCGCGACGCTTCGGTGGAGCCGCGCGACTTCCGACGCGCGCCCGCCCCCGAAACCGCTCCGAAAAAATCCGGTGGTTTCTTCGGCTGGCTGAAAAACCTCTTCGGCGGCGAAAAGCCGGCGGAGACCTCCGGCAATGGCAACGCCGCTCCCGAGGGCGAACGCAACCATGACGGCCACCACGGCCATCATCGTCGCCGCCACCGCGGCGGACGCGGACGCGGCGGCTTCCGCGACGGCGCTCCCCGCGGCGAAAATCAGCATCGCCGTGAAGGCGGCGGCCAGGAGCAAAACGGCGGCGAACGCCGTCACGACGGCGGCGGTCATCGCCGCCGGCGCCGCGGCGGACGCGGGCGGAATTTTCGCCCGGGCGGCGAAGGCGGCCACGGTGGCCCGCCGACCAGTTAATTCTTGCGCCACCGGCCCCGCCGGGAGCATCACAAAGGCGTCCGTTTCCACGGGCGCCTTTTTCTTTCCGGTTGGGCCTCCCGCAACTTTCAACCCTCAACTTTCTCCCGTCTGATGTCCGACCTCATCGTCCACGGCGGTCAGCCGCTCTCCGGCACCATCGTCCCCTCCGGCAATAAAAACTCCGTCCTGCCCATCTTCTGCGCCACCCTCTTCACCGACGAGCCGGTCACGCTCAAAAACGTCCCCGACATCACCGACCTCGACAAGCTCGTCGCCTTCGCCCGCGCCCAGGGTTCGCGGATCGAATGGGATCGCGACGCCGGCGAGATGCGTCTCGACCATTCCGGCTTCAGGCCGGCCCTGGCCGGCGGGGAGCTGCCCCAGGACATGCGTTCGACCGTCCTGCTCTACCCCGCCCTGCTCCACCGGCTGAAAAAAATTTCCGTTCCCTCCAACGCCAAGGGCTGCTCGCTCGGCGTGCGGGAGATTGATCCGCACCTCGACGTCCTCCGTGCCCTCGGCGCCGCCATCAACGATGGCGAGACACTCGTCATCCGGCTTCCCCGCGGCTTCACCGCCGCCCGCCACTGGCTCGATTACATGTCCGTCACCGTCACGGAAAATTTTGCCATGGCCGCCGCCGTCGCCGCCGGCAAGTCCACCTTGATCAACGCCGCCAGCGAGCCGCACGTCCAGGACCTCTGCGCCGCGCTCGTCGCCATGGGCGCCAAAATCGACGGCCTCGGCACCAGCCGCCTCGAAATCACCGGCGTGAAAAAACTTCACGGCGCGACCATCACCGTCAGCACCGATTATCATGAGGTCGTCACCTTTCTCGCCCTCGGCGCGATCACCGGCGGCGAGGTCCGGGTGAAAAAATCCCTTCCGCAACACTTCGACCTCATCACCCGCGCCTTCCAAAAACTTGGCGTCGTCGTCGAGCATGAAGGCACGACCGCGCTCGTCCGACGCAAGCAGAAGCTGGCCATCGAGCAGCCGGTCACGACCAACCTTCTGCCCAAGATCGAGGGCGCGCCCTGGCCGTATTTTTCCGTCGACCTCCTGCCGCTGATGATCGCGCTCAGCACCCGCGCCGACGGCACGATCCATTTCTGGAACAAGGTCTACGAGAATGGTTTTTCCTGGATGCCCGAGCTGGCGAAGTTCGGCGCCCATGTTGTCATGCTCGACCCGCACCGCATCGTCGTCTTCGGCCGCAAGCCGCTCCGCCCCGCCGTGGTCGATTCGCCCTACGTCATCCGCGCCGCCGTCGCGCTCACCATGGTCGCTGCATCGATCCCCGGCCGCAGCGTCGTGCGCAACGCCGAGATCATCAAGCGCGCCCACCCGCGCTTCGTCGAAAATCTCCGCTCCCTCGGCGCCGAACTGGAGTGGAAGTGATTTCTAAATTTGGGAATTTGGATTTTTGATTTTGGATCGCCGATCAAACCCTATCTAACTCCGCTCGAGACCGCCGACGTGAACCCATCCAAAATCCCCCCTCCAAAATCCGCAATCTCGCCGGCGCCGCCGGCGACCGGCCTCGGCTACATCTCGAGCACGCTGGCCGTGCCCGTCTCGCCGGCCGAGGCGGCGCTCCGTCCGCTCTCTTTTGCCGATTTCGCCGGCCAGCAAAAAACCGTCGACCGCCTCAAGATCATGGTCGGCGCCGCGAAGAAACGCGGCGACGCGCTCAATCACATCCTCTTTTCCGGCCCGCCCGGCCTGGGCAAGACCACCCTCGCCTTCATCCTCGGCCACGAACTCGGCCGCAATGTCCGCGTCACCTCCGGACCGGTGATCGAAAAAGCCGGCGACCTCGCCGGCCTGCTCACCAACCTCGAGGAAGGTGACCTGCTCTTCATCGACGAAATCCACCGCATTCCGAAAACCGTCGAGGAATACCTTTACTCGGCGATGGAGGATTTCCGTCTCGACATCATGATCGACCAAGGGCCGAACGCCCGCAGCGTGCGCCTTTCCATCCCGAAGTTCACCCTCGTCGGCGCCACCACCCGCTCCGGCCTGCTCACCGCGCCGCTCCGCTCGCGCTTCACCCTGCAAACCCGCCTTGATTACTACGACGCCGCCACGCTGCTCGGCATCGTCCGCCGCACCTGCGGTCTGCTCCAGATCGGGATCGACGATGACGGCGCGCAGGAAATTGCCGCGCGCGCCCGCGGCACCCCGCGCATCGCCAACAATCTCGTCAACTTCGTCCGCGACTACGCGCAGGAAAAAGCCCAGGGCAAAATCACCCGGCCGGTCGCCGCCGCCGCGCTCGAAATGCTCGAGATCGACGCCCGCGGACTCGACGAAATGGACAAACGCCTCCTCCGCGTCCTGGCGGAAAATTATGCCGGCGGCCCCGCCGGCGTGAACACCCTCGCGGTCGCGGTCGGCGAGGAGCCGGACACGCTCGAGGAAGTGCACGAGCCGTTTTTGATTCTGGAGGGTTATGTGCAGCGCACACCCCAAGGCCGCATGCTCACACCCAAGGGCTACGCCGCTCTCGGCCTGAAGGCCAAAGGCGGCGAGCAGGGGTCGCTGCTGTAGATACTCTACAAACAGCGGACCGACTGACCGGGCGACGATTGAAAGTCGTTTTTCGGCTACGCCGATGGAAATTTTGCCGCGGCGCGCGGCGGATTGGGACCGAAAGGAAACGGTAATTTTACCGTATCGGCGCGAACCGTTCCCCGGGCGGGATGTCTTTCGCGGGGGCCATCGTGCCTTTCGCATCCGCTTTTTCGGCGGGCGGATGTCCAACCCACCCGTCTCATGCCCGAAATCAATTTCGAGTCCACCCTTCCACGCATCGGCATGGTTTCCACCCACGGCTATGTCGCGGCCGAGCCGCCGCTCGGCGCGGCCGACACCGGAGGCCAGGTCGTCTACGTCCTCGAACTTTCCAAAAAACTCGCCCAGCTCGGCTTCGAAGTGGACATCTGGACGCGCCGGTTCGAGGAGCAGCCGGAGTTCGACCTCATCAGCGACCGGGTGCGAGTCATCCGCGTGCCGTGCGGCGGGAAAAAATTCATCGGCAAGGAATATCTTTACCAGCATCTGGCCGAATGGTCGGAGCACGCCCTGCGATTCATTGAGCGGCACGGCCTCAAGTACCATTTTTTCGACAGCCATTACTGGGACGCCGGCTATGCGACCCAGCGCCTGGCCGATGCACTCGACGTGCCGCACGTGCACACGCCGCACTCGCTCGGCCTGTGGAAAAAGCAGCTGATGGACCAAGATTTTCCTCAGGATGCGGCGAATTTTGAAAAAAAATACAATTTCGCCGAGCGCATCCGCCATGAGACGCTGCTCTACCGCCAGTGCGACGCCGTCATCGCCACCACGCCGCCGCAGCTGGACATGATCGTCAGCGACTATGGCGTGCCGGCCGAGCGGGTGCACATGATTCCTCCGGGCTACGACGACAACCGGTTTTATCCGGTGAGCGACGCCTCGCGCCAGAGCCTCCGCCAGCGTCTCGGCTTCGAGGGCAAGGTGGTGCTCTCGCTCGGCCGGCTGGCCAAAAACAAGGGCTACGATCTGTTGATCGAGGCGTTCGCCCTGGTGATCCAGCGCATTCCCGACGCGATGCTCCATCTCGCAATCGGCGGCACCCAGCTCAACGCCAATGAACAAAAGCTTTTCGACGAGCTCAAGGCGCTCGCGGCCAGACTCAACCTCGCCGACAAGGTGAAATTCGACGGCTACGTGGCCGATGCCGACCTGGCCGACTATTATCGCGCCGCCGATGTCTTTGTGCTGAGCAGCCGCTATGAACCGTTCGGCATGACCGCGATCGAGGCGATGGCCTGCGGCACGCCCACCGTCGTCACCACCCACGGCGGGCTCTACCGTGCGATCACCTTCGGGCGCCACGCGCTCTACGCCGACGCCATGGACCGCGAGGACCTCGGCATCACCATCGTCAAGGTGCTCCGGCATCCGCGGCTGGCACAGCGGCTCGCCCGCATGGGCGCGCACAAGGCGCGCAGCCTTTTCACCTGGACGGGCATCGCGCAGCAGCTGATCAGCCTGGTCGAGGAGCGCGCCGCCGCCGTGGCCTTCACCGATACCGAATGGGACGAGCCGTGGAATGACGGCGATTGAGCCGCCGATCCCAATCCGCATGGCCCCGAGACCGACCATCCGCCTTTTCAGTTCCGACCTCGACGGCACGCTGGTGGGCAATGCCGAGGCTTCGCAGCGTTTCAGGACGGTGTGGGAACTGATTCCGGCGCGGCGCCGCCCGCTCCTCGCCTACAACAGCGGCCGCCTGGTCGAGGACATGCACCGGTTTTTTGAGGAGACCCCCGTGCTGCCCAAGCCCGACTATTCCATCGCCGGCGTCGGCACCCAGGTTTACGATGAGCGCAGCGGCCGGATGATGGAGGAGTTCAACGAATACCTTGCCGCCGACTGGAATCTCGAGCGGGTGCAGGATATCGCGAGCCGCTTTCCCGGGCTGCGTCCGCAGGGTTCCGAATTTCAGCATGCCTTCAAGTCCAGCTGGTTCCTCGACCACGCCACGCCGGCGATGCTGCGCGAGCTGAAAGACCAGCTGGCCAAGGCCGGGGTGAAGGTGAAAATCGTCTATTCCAGCGGCCGCGACCTCGACATTCTGCCCCACCATGCGACCAAGGGCGGCGCGCTCGAATGGCTCTGCCAGCGCCTCGCTCTTCCGCTCTCGCAGGTTCTCGTCGCCGGCGACACCGGCAACGACAGCAGCATGTTCCTCCTCCCCGGCGTCCATCGCATCATCGTGGAGAATGCCCAGCCGGAGCTGTTCGAGGCCACGGTCGACATTCCCACCTACACCTCGCGTTATGTCATGGCCGACGGCGTGCTCGACGGCCTGCGCCATTTCGGTGTCGTCACGCGACTGCCCGCCGCCGGCCAGACGGAAATTTCCAGCGAGGAGATGGAGCCGAGCTTCCGCATGCTTTTCACCGGTACGCAGCTCGGTCCGCTGAGCGACGAGGAGAAGGCCTTTCTCCGCCTCGCCTATGACAAGGCGCTGGTGGCGTTGAAAAAAAACATCACACCGCTCGGCTTCTCCGCCTGCTCGCTCAATGACAACATTGTCACCGGCACCGACGTCAATTATCGCAGCGTCTGGGCGCGCGACGGCGCGCTCGTGCTCATCGACACGATGGAACTGGAGGATCCCGACGTTCGCGCCTGCCAGCGCCATACCCTCGAGACGTTGCTCAACGCCACTTCGCCCACCGGCCAGATCCCGTCCAACATCCGGATTGACGACGGCGTGCCCGACTACGCCGGCGTCGGCAATATCTGCTCCATCGACGGCGGACTCTGGGTCGTCATCGCCTTCTACACCTACATCGCCAAGACCAATGACCTTAATTTCCTCCACCAGTACGGCCCGCGCCTGCAGTTGGCGATGAACTGGCTCAGCGCCCACGACAGCAACAACGACGGGCTGCTGGAGATCCCCGAGGCGGGCGACTGGACCGATCTGTTCGGACGGAGCTACAACGTGCTTTACGACGAGGTTCTGTGGTTCCGCGCCAACGTCTGCTTCGGCCGTCTGCTCGAGTTCCAGGGCCAGTACGATCGCGCCGCCGACTACCTCCGCTGGTCGCAACAGGTGCGCAGCCGGGTGCTCGACACCTTTTGGCCCTCCACCCACCTCCCGGTGGGCGATCCGCGGCCGCACCGCTTTGCCGACCGCCAGTTTGACCTCGGCGACACGCAATACCTGCTCGCCGAAATCACTCCTTTTTCGTTCAACTGGCGCTGCGACGTGCTCGGAAACCTTCTCGCTTATCTCGTCAACCTGCTCGACCTGACGCGGGCGCGCACCGCCTTGCGTTTCATGTGGGGCGTGGGCGTGAACCAGCCGTGGCCGGTGGCGAACCTCTACCCGGTGGTGCAGGCGGGCGACCCGGACTGGCGCGCTTATTACACCGTCAATCTCCTCAATCTGCCGCACCATTACCACAATGGCGGCATCTGGCCGTTCATCGGCGGCATGTGGATCAGTTTTCTTCACCGTCTCGGCTTTCACGAAATCGCCAGCCGCGAGCTTGTCCGCCTCGCCCAGCTCAACCAGCTCGGACGCGACCAGGAATGGGAGTTCAACGAATGGGCCCATGGCGTCACCGGCCGCCCCATGGGCAAGGCCTTCCAAGGCTGGTCGGCCGCATCCTTCATCCGCGCCTGCCACGAAATCGAGGCGGTCCCGCCGCCTTCCTCCCGACCATGAACGCTCCCCCACCTCTCGTGTTCTGTTTCGGCGAAATTCTTTGGGATTTCCTGCCGGATGGACTTTTTCTCGGCGGCGCCTCGCTCAATGCCGCCTATCATCTTAATCGTCATGCCACCAACGCGCAGGTGGTCTCCGCCGTCGGCCGCGACGTGCTCGGCGACGAGCTTCTGCGTCGCTGTGCCGCCTGGAGCCTGTCCACCGAGCATATTGCGCGACTGGAAGGCGTCTCGACCGGCTACGTCCGCGTCACCGTAGGTGCCAACGGCGATGCCATGTTCGACATCACGCCGGACGTCGCCTGGGACCGGATCGCCGTCACCGACGCCACGCTTCGGACGGCGGCGCGGGCCGACGCGATCATTTTCGGCTCATTGGCGCAGCGCTCGGTCGCCAACCGGAGCGCGCTCGACCGCCTTCTCGCCGCCCTGCCGGCGGGCGCGCTGCGGGTTTTCGATGCCAATCTCCGGCCGCCCTACGACGATCTCGCGCTGGTCCGCGAACTTGCCCGCAAGGCCACACTGATCAAGGTCAATTCCACCGAGGCGGCGCGCCTGGCGACCGGCGGTGCCGATACTCCGGGCAGCGAGGAGGCACACGCGCGGGCGCTGGCCGGGCAGACCGGATGCAACACCATTGTTGTCACCGCCGGTGGCCGCGGCGCCGGCCTGCTCCGCGGCGGCCACTGGCTCTGGGAACCCGGCCGGCCGGTCACGGTGGTGGACACGGTGGGGGCGGGCGATTCCTTTGTCGCTTCGCTCGTCGCGCATCTGCTGGCCGGAAAATTCTCCGATAAGGAGATTCTGGCCCATGCCTGCCGGCTGGGCGAATGGGTGGCGTCGCGCTCCGGCGCCACCCCGGCCTACAATTTCTCCCTTCCGCTCTAGCGCACGCCGTTTTGAAAAGCAGCGCGGTCGAGGGTGGAAACCAGCGGCGGATCGCCGGCCCGCGCAACCGCGCGTCCGCCCCGTCAAATCTCCTTCGTGCTCAAACCGCAGCCTGCTCGCCCTCCGGCGGAAGTGCAGCACGGGCGCGCGCCTGCACCGTAGCTCGAGAAGCCCTCGTTTCCGGAATCGATCGCGGCAGGGAGGCGGCCAGGCCCTTGGCGGTATAACCCGAGCCGATCAAGAAAATCACTGCACCCATGAACTGGAGCCAAAGGGCGGCCGTGTCTCCGAAGGAATTGATTGTCGCCACCGAGGGCGCCAGTTCCGGTAAGATTTCCATAGCCAGACCGAGGACGAAAAAACCGAGGGCGTTAAAAAGATTCATAAGGGGGTTGGTTCGGGCTTGGAAAAGCGGCTGCCGTGCCAGTTCCCCCATCGATTGTCATGTGTTTTATAGCCAATCAATTACGTTTAAACGAATGCGCGCTTAACCGCGAATTTTCATGCAATAGGCATGCCCGACGGCTGCGCCGCCTTGCAAGCTGCGGTTTAAAGCTCACCCGCAGGCGGTTGCAGCACGATCTCTTCCAGGACGGTGCGCGGCAAAAGCCGCCAAGCGTCAAAAAATACCCGGGCCACGTCGGCGGCCGGCATCAGCCGCTCTGGCGCCACGCCGCTACCGGCCCAGGAAGGCGTCCACGTCGGTCCGGGCAGCACGGTGATGACGCGCACGCCCTTGTCCCGCAGCTCCTCGCGCAGCACCCGGGCCAGGCCGAGGACCCCGAATTTGGCCGCGCCATAGGCCGCCATGCCCGGGAGGGCCTTGAAACTGGCGATGGAGCCCATGAAAAAAATATCGCCCCGGCCGCGCTTCACCATCGCCGGGACGAAGGCGCGCGAAACAAGAAAGGCGCTGCGCAGGTTGGCCGCGAGCATGGCATCGAACTTTTCCACCGGCGTCCGGAGGAAGGGCGCGCCGAAGAAGCGGCCGGCGTTGTTGATCAAAACATCCACTCCATCGAACTTTTTCCGCACCGCCGCCGCCAGGGCTTCGACCGCGGCGGCATCCGTCACGTCGCAGGGAAAAATCTCCACCGCATCGGCGGTTTTTTCGCAGGCCCGGGCCACCGTGCGGAGATTTTTTTCCGTCCGCGCCACCAGGGCGAGCCGGCAGCCGGGAGCCCCGCGGGCGAAGGTCTGGGCGATGGCCGCCCCAATGCCCTGCGACGCGCCGGTGACGAGGACGACGGGATGAATTTTTTCCGCGGATTTCACGGATGAACGCGGATTATTTTTCAGTTTCACGGATAACCCGTTTCCATTCGAGCTTGGCATGCTTGAAGTTGAGCAGAAGAGCCAGTTTTAGTTTTGTAATAGCAAGATAGCCAATCATCTGCCGCAGATGTGTTTCCGTAAAAGCTTCAATTACTTTCGCATCCACAATCACCAAATTATCTACCAGTAAATCGGGGACTAATGTTCCAATAAGCTTTCCCGTGTAGAATACGGAAAAAGCTTTTTGTTGATCCACCTGGTGTCCTCGCTTGCACATCTCGATTAGCATTGCCCGTTCATACAATTTTTCATCCAAACCGGGGCCTAATTCATTCAGCACAGCCATGGCCGCACCGATTATGTCGCCGCTGAGTTTCTCGTGAATCATGGTCGGATATCCGCGTCCGTCCGCGTCATCGGCGGAACCAATTTTTCAGCACACCAGCTGGCCGAACTCCATGAAGTCGGCGGTGAAGCCGCCCGGCACGCCCTTGGCGATGACGCTGACCGCGTCGTGCGAGTGCAGCGACTCAAGATGGGCGCAGGCGATCTGGAAGTCCTTGATGCGCTTGTCGCGGTCGAATTCCTGATAGAGCAGGCGGGCGGCGTCTTCGACGAACTTGGTGTAGGCGCCGTTGAGCTCGGCGAAGGCCTGCTCATCCTCGCGCTTCACCATCACCTGGGTCTCGGTCTTGAGCGCGTTGAGGCAGTGCGCCTGCACATCCTCGATCCAGATCTTCTTGCCCGCCGCCTCCTCCAGCGTGATCCGCGCCTTGCTCCGCTGCGAATGCGGAATGGAGTAGGCGCCGCGCCGGTCGCGGGCGTGCTCGGCCAGCTCGGCCGAGCAGGGGCAGGCGGAAGAATAGACAAAATCGAAGTGAATGAAGCGCCGGTAGACGCCGGACCGGGTCAGCACGCCTTCGAAAGCGACCCGGTAATACTGGTAGCCCTGCAGTCCGCTGCGCAGGCTGCTCTGGAGCAGCGGATAGGAAAAGGCGATTTTCAGGCGGGCGTCCTTGCTTTCGACCTTGCGCAGATAGGCGCAGAGGACGCGGCCCATCCATTCGCCGGTGAAGATTTCGTCCTTGTGCTCGTAGAAGGCGCGGACGATGCGGCTCATGTTGATGCCCTTGCGCTCCGCCTCGAGCGAGACCGTGCCGGTCACGCTGGCCTCGAGGGTGAGAATTTTCCCCCGCTTGGTGCGAAACTTCAGCGGAAGCCGGAAATTGGAGACGCCCACCTGCTGGATCGGCACATGCGCGCCGTGAATGGCGTCATGGGCCGCCACCATCATGTCGGGCAGCTCGGCGCGATAGGCCGGCGTGACCTTGAAGTGGGCGTTGTAGCGGCGGGGGATGGGCGGACGGTCTCCTCCCGCGGTGGGGTGGAGATACATTTTATTTTTTGTTTTCATTCGTTTTTTTCGGGTCGGCGGCCGGCGGTTGGGGACGATAACAACCGGCGGCGGGCGGTCCGCGGTTCAGGTTTGGCTGGCGCGCGGTCCAAAATATTCGGCGTAACTGTTCTCCGTTTCGTAAAGCCGCACGCAGTGCAGCTGGCCATGCCGGAGATGCGGCGCGATCTCCTGCCAGAAGGCGATGACGAGATTTTCCGCCGAGGGCATGAGGCCGCGGAGAAAATCGACCTCGAGGTTGAGATTGCGATGATCGCACTTGTCGACCACCCGGCGGAGGAGGATGCGCTTGAGCTCGCCCAGCTCGATGATGTAACCGGTGTCGGGATCGGGCTCGCCGCGGACAGTGACTTCAAGAACGTAATTGTGGCCGTGCCAGTTCGGATTGTTGCACAGGCCGAAGGTCTTTTGGTTCCATTCCGCGGAAAAGGCCGGATTGTGCAGGCGGTGCGAAGCGCAGAAATGCACCCGGCGGGTGAGCAGGACGGTGCCCGGCAGGGAGCGGGCGGCGGTGGCCGGGGAGCTTTTGGGACGGCGGGTCTTGTTCGACATGGAAGGGCCAAACAACACCACAAACCCGCCGTGGTCAACCCGCGTGCGGGCCGGCGGCGGGGAGCAGTTCCGCGCCGAGGAGGAGAAACGCGCCGCAGCCGAAAGGCGCTGTGCTGGCCTGGGTCGAAACGGCCGGCTTGTTGCCGGCCGGCTGCACGCTGCCCAGCTGGCCGGAGGGCAGCTGGGCACGCTTGAGCGCCTCCCAGGCCTTGAGCACGGCCGGGGCGTAATCGGCGCGCGCGAGCAGGCCGTGATTTACCCCCCAGGCGAGGCCATAGGCAAAAAGCGCGGTGCTGCTCGATTCCGGCTCGGGAAACTGCTGCAGATCCGCCAGGTTGGCCCGCCAGGCGCCGTCCGGGCTCTGCAATTCCACCGCGCGGGCGGCCAGCGTCCGGAAAAGCTCCTGATAGCGGGCGCGCGCCGGGTCGTCCACCGGCAGCCCCTCCAGGATGCGGGCCAGGCCGGCCAGGACCCAGGCATTGCCGCGCGCCCAGAAGATTTTCTGCGGTTTCGAGACGAAATTCGGATCGCGGTAAAAGAGATGGTCCGGCTCGCTCCAGAGCGGCTTGACCGCATCCCAATAAAGCGGCGCCAGCGCTTCGCGATAGCGCGGATCGCCCGTCGCCTGCGAAAGTTTGACGAAGACCGGGGGCGCCATGAAGAGGGCATCGCACCACCACCAGTCCTTCCGCCCCGGCTGCGGCGCGGCGAGAAAGGCGTCCACCCGGGCGCGGATCGCGGCAATGCGCTCCGCCCCGCCCTCGCGGAGATAAAGATCGAGAAACGCCTGGCCGCAGCAGAGATCATCGGCATGGCGCGGGCGCGGAGCCGGTTGCCAGTGCACGCTCTCGCCCCACTGCACCAGGGCCCGGCGATAGTCCTCGTCACCGGTCGCCAGCCACGCCGCGCTCACGCCGGCGTAAAAGACGCCCGGGATCCAGCCATTGGACGGTTTTGCCGCGGTGGACGGCTCCTCCCGCACCGCCTGCAGTTCAGGCACGAACGCCGCTTTCATGTGTTCCCGCACCTCCGTCGCCGCCGGCCAGGAAAGAGCCACCGCCGCCGGACTATTCTTGGGCGGGTTCTGGCAGCCACCGGTGAGGAGAAACATTGCGCAAAAAGGAAGGAAGAGGGCCGGGATTCGGTTTCGCATCAGGACAAAGCCTTCATCTCCTCGCATCCACGGCGGGTTTTCAATGCGAATTTTTGCCGTCCGCGGAACTTGCAAAAAACCATTGCGCTAGGCGCGGTGCACCATGGAATGCGGCTGATGGGTTTTCGCTTTTGCATCCTTGGCAGCGGCAGCTCCGGCAACTGCGCCCTGCTCCAGACCGACGAGACGCGCGTGCTGGTCGACGCCGGCTTCTCCGTCCGCCGGCTGGGCGAGCTTCTCGCTGTGCATGGCGAGTCGCTCGATCGCATCGAGGCGATTTTTCTCACCCACGAGCACAGCGACCATGCCGCCGGCCTCACCGGCCTGGCCCGGTTTCCTCACATCAAAATTTTCGCCAACGCCGCCACCTCGCGCGCCGTCCAGGCCGGCCTGCGCCACCGCCCGGTCTGGCAGCTTTTTGAAACCGGCACCCGCTTCCGCTTCCGCGACCTCGAAATCGAGAGCTTCACCGTGCCGCACGACGCGCACGATCCGGTCGGCTTCCTCTTTTCCCACGGGGCCGACGATCTGTTTTCGCCGCGCCGCGTCCTCGCCTGGCTCACCGACCTCGGGCATGCCCCGCCGCACATTCGCGAGCGTATCCGCGAGGTCGACGTGCTCGTGGTCGAGGCCAATCACTGCCCGGAAATGCTCCGCGCCGATCCCAAGCGCCCCTGGGCCCTCAAACAGCGCATCAGCGGCCGCCATGGGCACCTCTCCAACGAGCGCACCCGCGAGCTGCTCGCCTCCGTCGATCATCCGCGCTGGCGCCTCGTCTACCTCACCCACCTCTCGCGCGACTGCAACACCCCCGCGGTGGTGGAAAAAACCCTCGGCGGCGCCCTCGCTGCGCTCGGCTGCGCCTTCTCCATCGTCGCCCCCGGCTCCGGCACGCCCTTTGACGATTTCTCCTGATCCGACCCGTGGCCCAAAACCAGCTTTGACTTATTTATGACGAACGCCGCCGCGCCCACGGGCGCCTCCCGCCGCACCAAAATCATTTTCACTCTCGGCCCCGCCACCGAGAGCGAGGAAATGCTTGAAAAAGTCATCCGCGCCGGCGCCGACGTCGTCCGTCTCAACATGGCCCATGCCACCCATGAATGGACGCGCACCGTCATCCGCCGTGTCCGCGCCGTGGGCCAGCGCGTCGGCCGGGACATCGCCGTGATGATGGACATCAAGGGCCCGGAAATCCGCACCGGCGACGTCGCCGCCCCGATCGAGCTCAAACCGGGCGAAATCTTCGATTTCACCGTCCGCCCCAACATGAGCTCGGGCGAGGGCGCCGAGGAGGTCCGCTCTGTCGACGTCAACTACCGCGATCTTGTCACCGATATCAAGGTCGGCGACACCGTCCTGGTCGACAACGGCCTCATCCGCCTCGAGGTCTTGGAAAAAAACGCTGCCCGCATTCGCTGCAAGGTGCTGACGCCGGGCGAACTCAAGTCCCGCCGGCACATCAATCTGCCGGGAGTGAAGGTCAACCTCCCCTCCTTTACGGAAAAGGACCGCGCCGACACCCTCGTCGGCCTGGAGGAGGGCATTGATTTTGTCGCCCTTTCCTTTGTCCGCGAGGCGGCGGACGTGGGCAACTTGCGGGAATTTCTCCGCAGCCGGAAATCCCGGGCCAAGATCATCGCCAAGATCGAAGACGAATCGGCCATCATCCACCTGGACGAGATCGTCCAGGTTGCCGATGCGCTGATGGTAGCGCGCGGCGACCTCGGCATCGAGGTGCCGTATGAGGAGCTGCCCATCATCCAGCGCCGCGCCGTCCAGGCCTGCCTGGCCCACGGGCGGCCGGTCATCATCGCCACCCACATGCTCGAGTCGATGATTTCGCAGGCCATGCCGACGCGCGCGGAGATCACCGACGTGGCCAATGCCGTGTTCGAGCGATCCGATTGCGTCATGCTTTCCGGCGAGACCACCGTCGGCCGCTATCCGCTCGAATGCATCGCCGTGCTCGACAAAATCGCCCGCCGGGTCGAGGCGGTCGAGGCCGAGACCGGCGAGCCGCCCGAGCCGGCGGCCTTCGTTTCCGACAAGATGAAGGTGCTGCATTCGGCCGTGGTCATGGCCAACGAGATTCCCGGCAGCATCCTTCTCACCTTCACCCGCCACGGCTTCATGGCCCAGGGGCTCGCTGCCCTCCGGCCGGTGCATGCGCCGATCATCGCCTTCACCCCCACGCCGGAGATTTTCCGCCAGCTGCGGCTGCTCCGCGCGGTCGAGCCGTTCCTCATGCCTTTCGCCACCGAGCCCAACGACACGATCGAAAACGCCATTTCCGTGCTGATGCATGCCGGCCGGTTGAAGCGCGGTGACAAGCTCATCGTCGCCACGGACATCCTGGCCCAGGACCGCATCGTCGACAGCGTGCAGCTCCGCACCGTGCCGTAGACGGACGGCGGATTTCGGCGGCAGCTTGCGAAGGCGCCGGATTGGGCTTGGTTGGGCATCCGACCGATGAAATCAGCCCGCTTCTTCCTGGCCGCCGTCCTGCTCGCCGGCCCGCTTTTTGGCGGTCCGCCGTTCCTGACCGACGATCCCGAGCCGGTGGAGTACCGGCACTGGGAGGCTTATCTTTTCGCCAATGGCGACCGCGCCGACGACGCCGGCATCGTCAACGCCCCGGCCGCCGAACTCAACTATGGCGTCGCGCCCGAGACCCAGCTCCATCTCGTCGTTCCCCTCACGAACTTTTCCGCCTCAGGCGAGCCGACCCATGCCGGCCTCGGCGACACCGAGCTCGGCGTGAAATACCGCTTCGTGCGGGAAACGGACCAGCGCCCGCAAATTGGCGTGTTCCCGATGGTCGAGCTGCCGACCGGCCGCGCCAGCCGCGGCTTGGGCAATGGCCGCGCCTGGTACCGGCTGCCGGTCTGGCTGCAGAAAAGCCTTGGTCCGTGGACGACCTACGGCGGCGGGGGCATCGCCCTCAATCCCGCCTCCGGCCAGCGCAATTACGGTTTTGGCGGCTGGCTGGTACAGCGCGATTTCGGGCCGCACCTCACCCTCGGCGCGGAAATCTTCCGCCAGGGTCCCGACACCCACGATGACCGCGGTTTCACCGCCGCCAATGCCGGCGGCTATCTGAATTTCACGGAAAATCTCAGCCTGCTCTTCAGCGGCGGGCGCAGCTTCGCCGGCGACCACCATACCCTCTGGTATCTCGCCCTTTATTCCACCTGGGGCCCGCCCGAGGCGCGCGCATCGTCCAACCCCTAGGCGCCGCCGGCATTTTCTGGCGCGAGCCCCTTCCGTCCAGGCATGTTTGTAATATAATACGTTACAAATATGCGTGCCCCGCCGGACCGCGGCCGGAATGTTCCGGCTCAATAGATTTTCCGCGGTTTGCCCCCGGAGCGGCAGTTGCTTCCTGCCGTTTCTTGACGAATGTGTTTAACTTTCCCTTTCGGCCGACCTCTCTTCCTGCCATGTCCGACGCACCCATTCCCGTCACCGTTCTCACCGGCTTCCTCGGCGCCGGCAAGACCACGCTGCTCAACCGCATCCTCACCGAACAGCACGGCCGCAAACTGGCGGTGATCGAAAACGAGTTCGGCGAGGTCGGGGTGGACAACCAGCTGGTGGTGTCGA
Source organism: Opitutaceae bacterium (assembly GCA_035650695.1). Classification (GTDB taxonomy): domain Bacteria; phylum Verrucomicrobiota; class Verrucomicrobiia; order Opitutales; family Opitutaceae; genus DASRHD01. The sequence goes on along the minus strand of DASRHD010000094.1, from coordinate 10,367 downwards.
GCGAAGAGGAGCTTTTCGCCATGAACAACGGCTGCATCTGCTGCAGCGTGCGCGGCGACCTCATCCGCATCCTCGGCCGGCTGCTCAAGCGCACGGACCGCCTCGACGGCATCCTGATCGAGACCACCGGTCTGGCCGATCCCGGGCCCGTGGCCCAGACCTTTTTCACCGATGATGAGATGCGCACCCGTTTCCGGCTCGACGCCATCGTCACGGTGGTCGACGCCAAGCACATCCTCCTCCACCTCGACCGCTCGCCCGAGGCGAAGAAGCAGATCGGGTTTGCCGACGTTCTCATCCTCAACAAGACCGACCTCGTCTCCCCCGCCGAGCTCGACGCCCTGGAATCTCGTATTCGAAGAATGAATACAGCGGCAAAGGTTCACCGGGCCCGGAACGCCGACGTCCCCCTTTCCGCCGTGCTCGAGGTCGGCGGGTTCAGCCTCTCCCGCGCCGCCGAGCTCGATCCGAAGTTTCTCCAGCCGCAGTATCCCTTCGAATGGGCCGGCGCCTACATGCTGCCGGCGGGGAACCACAAACTCATCATCGGCCACCACGACCATGCGCACGAGCCTGGCGGGCACGACCACGAACACCATCACCACCAGGGCAACGCCAATGAGCTCGACGTCGTCATCATGCCGGCGAAATCGCTCGAGGAAAAAGATCTGGCCGCCGCCCGCGACGCCGCCGTGCTGGTCTTTGCCGATTGGGAAAACCGGGTCAAATCGGGCGAAGCCGTCGCGCCCGGCGGCACCCTTCATCGCCTCCTCCTCGAGGCGGGCGACGGCAGTTATCCGTTGAAAATCGGCCAGCGCGGGGTCTACGTCGTCTTCGAAGGCTGCGGCGAGGATCCGCTGCACATCCAGGTCGCGGGCGAAACCGTCCGTCCCTCCTGGCAGCAGGATTTCGAGCACAATCATTCGCACGAGGACGATGTCACCAGCGTCGGCCTGACCGCGCCGGGCGATCTCGACCCCCGCCGTCTCAACGAATGGATCGGACGCCTGCTCCAGACCCAGGGCGCCGACATCTACCGGATGAAGGGCGTGCTCAGCGTCAAGGGCTCGCCCAACCGGCTCGTCTGCCAGGGGGTGCACATGCTTTTCGATGGAAAATACGACCGGCCCTGGAACGGCGAGCCCCGCTCCAACACCCTCGTTTTCATCGGCAAAAATCTCGACCGCACCGCCCTGACCGAGGCGTTCAAGGCCTGCCTGGCCTGAACCTGGATCACAGAGGACACGAAGGTGAGTGGAGACTGCAGAGAATTTTTCTCGTCTCTGCGTCCTCTCGCTCCCTCTGTGTTCTCTGCGTTCAAAACATGAATCTGATCAAGCACTGGGCCGGCCAGCTCGATGATTATGTCATCGACCTGGCCTGGTCGCCGGACGGCGACCGCCTCGCCGCCGCTTCCGGCGCCGGTCCGGTCATGGTTTTTTCCGCCGCCAGCGGCGCCACGGCGTCTCCCCTGCCCGGCCACGAGGGCGGCACGAATTGCCTCGCCTGGATGCCGGTCGTTCCGGCTGCAGCAGCCGGAAGCCCGCCCTCGGAAACCGCCGGTGGCCTCCCGCCTCCCGCTTCCGTCATTTTCGCCAGCGGCGGCCAGGACGGCGCGGTGAAATTCTGGGATGCCGCCACCGGCCAGCACACCGGCACCGCCGCGCTGGGAAAGTCGTGGGTCGAACAGCTCGCCTGGCGGCCGTTGAGTCAGAAATCAGAGGTCAGAAATCAGAAATCGGAAGAAATTTCAGTTCCGCCGCATGCGTCCTCTGACGTCCGATCTCTGCCTTCTGATCTCTGTCTCGCCGCGGCCGCCGGACGGCAATTCACCCTGCTCAATGCCGACGCCTCCGTCCGCCACACTTTTCCGCCCGCGCCCAAAACCATTTCTGCCCTGGCCTGGCATCCGCAGGGCGGAGCCGTCGCCGTCGCCTATTTCGGCGGCGTTTGCCTGTGGGACGCCGGCACATTCGCCGCGCAGAAGGAGTTCGCCTACGGCAACGGCATTCACGCCCTCGTCTGGTCGCCCGATGGAAAATGGCTCGTTTCCGGCAACCAGGACCCGAGCGTGCATCTCTGGCTGCCCGCCGAGGACCAGGAGTTCCACATGAGCGGCTACGAGGGAAAGGTTAAGCATCTCTCGTTCGATCATTCCAGCCACTGGCTGGCGACGAGCGGCGGGCGCGAGGTCTGCACCTGGGATTGTTCCGGCGAAGGGCCGGAGGGTCGCGACCCGACGATGCTGCCGCACGATGCGCCGGTCTGCGCCGTCGCGTTCCAGCGCCGCCATGGCCTCCTCGCCGCCGCCTCGGAGGACGGCGCGCTCCAGCTCTGGAGCCCCGAACGCAAGCAACCGCTACGCGCCACCATGCGGCTCCCCGCCCCTGCCACCCGGCTCGGCTGGTCGCCGGACGACCGGCTCCTCGCGATCGGCACCGAAAGCGGCGCCGTATTTGTGCTCAGGTGCGAACTATGAACGCGCGGCCGGCGGCAATCCGGCCGGCTCCGCCGCCAGCGAATGAAAAAGCCGCCCATTTTTCGGGGCGCAGGACAACGGTCTCGTTATCAATGGCGAAGATTCGAATCACCCCGTTTGGCCGACCGATCGCAACTGCTCCCCGCGCAGGGCGGCGGCCATCCCACGCGTGACCGGATTGGAGGCAAGATCAAAGGCTTTGTGGTCGATCTCCCGGACCGGCATGACCCCAAGCAGGGCGTTGGTCAGAAAAACCTCCTCCGCCTCGAACAGCAAACTCGCCAGCAGCGGCGCCTCCCGCACCCGGCCCAGCCGCAGAACCTGCTGGCGGACGATTCCCGGCAGGATGCAGCCGTCCGCCGGCGGGGTCAGCACCTCCCCGCCGATCACGACGAAGACATTGGTCGTGGCGCCCTCCAGCACCAGGCGGTTGGTCCCGACGAAGAGCGCCTCGTCAGCCCCCGCCGCCTGCGCCGCCTGCTTCGCCCGGAAATTCTCCAGGTAGTTCAACGTCTTCCAGGCAAAAAGGCCGCCCCCATGCCGGACGCCGGCGAGCGTTTTCACCGCAAAACCCTCTTCGTATTTATTTTTTGAATACGAAAGGGGGCGCGCCGCGACCAGCCGGCCGGTGCCGTCTCCCTGCCGGAAAACCATGATTTTAAGCCCGCCCTCCTCCAGGCCGTTGGCCGCCAGGCAGCGTCCGCAGCATTCGCGCAACTCCTCCGCCGCCGGCCCGGGCGCGAGCCCCAAGGCCTCCGCGCTGCGCCGCAGCCGCTCGAAATGCTGGAGAAAAAACACCGGCCGGCCGTGCAGGACCTTGACGGTCTCAAACACGCCCTGCCCGTACATGAAGCCCTCGCTCAAGGGCGAAATCAGGGCATCGGCGGCGTCGGTCAGGCGACCGTTGAGAACGACATGACGAAGAAATCCATTCATGAGGCGGGGGGCGGACAAAGCGCGGCGCGCATGGCGCGGCCCTTGTCGAGCGTTTCTTCATATTCAGCCTCCGGAACGGAGTCGGCAACAATTCCTCCGCCGACATGATAACAAGCCCGGCCGGCATGGCAGACGATGGTGCGGATCGCGATGTTGAGGTCGGCGCTGCCGTCGAAGCCGATATAGCCGAGCGAGCCGGTGTAAAGATGGCGGCGGCGGGTCTCGAGTTCGTTGATAATCTGCATGGCGCGAATCTTGGGTGCGCCGGTGATGGAGCCGCCGGGAAAGGCAGCGCGGATGCAGTCAAAGACATCCATGCCCGGCCGGAGCGTTCCCGACACCGTGGCGACGAGATGATGCACCGTGGGGTGCGATTCGAGCCGGCAGGGATCGTCCACCTGCACCGAGCCGTAGGCGCAAACCCGGCCGAGGTCATTCCGCTCCAGGTCGACGATCATGAGCAGCTCGGCCCGGTCCTTCGCGCTCTGCCATAGCTCCCGGGCACGCCGCGCATCCTCCGCCGGGGTGGCACCGCGCGGCCGCGTGCCCTTGATCGGACGCGTCTCCACCCGGCCGGCGCGGAGCTGGAGGAACCGCTCCGGCGAGCTGCTCATGACCTGCAGGGGCCCAAAACTGAGATGCGCCGCGAACGGCGCCGGGCTCAGCCGGCGCAACCGCCGATAAAGCTCATCGGGCGCGCAGGCCAGCGGCGCCTCGAACCGTTGCGCCAGGTTGGCCTGGTAAATGTCGCCGGCCCGAATGTACTCCTTGATCCGCTCCACCGCCGCCAAATAGGCCGGCTTGGAAAAATTCGAGTGCGGCTCCGCCGCCGGCGACGCCGGATGAAATCCCGACCCCGCCGGACCGCGGCCGAGCGCGTCCCGCACGATTTGCTCGAACCGCCGGGCGGCTTCCTCGTCCTCACGCCGAAGGGAACCGGCCGCGACAAACACGCGCTGCGTGCCGTGCTCAAAAGCCAGCACCGTGTCATAAAACCCCAGCTCGATCTCGGGCTTGGCGGGATCATCCGGGCAGCCCGGCACGATGCCTTCGAACCGCAGCCCGAATTCATAGGAAAAATAGCCGACCGCTCCGCCGGCAAAAGGCAGCGGCGGCGCGGATGGCGCGCGATAACGTTGAAAAAGCCTTTTCAGCTCGGTCAAGGGATCGCCCCGCACCTGTTCCGTCCGCCCCTCGCTTTCCAAGGCTATTTCGTTTCCCGTCGCGCGAAAAATCAGGAACGGATCGAATCCGATGAAGGACCATCCGCCGAGGCCGCCCGCCAGCTGCGCGCTGTCGAGGAAAAAGCTGTGCGGCCGGTCGTGGACCGCGGCAAAAACCGTTTCCGGCGGCAGTCGAAGATCAATTTCCCGGATCAACATGTGGAAAATCAAGGGGGCGGAGCGCCCGGCGCTCGCCATTCCAGCGGACCGAGCCGGCGCACACCCGCCGCGCCGAGGCGGGCGGCCCATTCCGCCACGGTCCCACCAGCGAGCCGCAGCTCAGGCGCGATTTCCGCCAGCGGGATGAGGACAAAACTTCTTTCCTGCATCCGCGGATGCGGCACCTGCAGGCGGGCATCGCGAATGCATGCATCGGCGTAAAGCAACAGGTCGATGTCGATTGTGCGCGGCCCCCACCGCTCGCTGCGCACGCGGCCGAGGCCGGCCTCGATGTGCAGGCATTGATCCAGCAATTCCCGCGCCGGGTGCCGCGTGTCCACCCGCACCGCCAGGTTCAAAAAATCCGGCTGCGCCGTGACTCCGACCGGCGCTGTCTCGTAAACCGACGAGACCGCGGTGACCCGCGTGTCCGGCCCGGCATTGAGTTGGCGAATCGCCTCGGTCAGATGCCGGCGCCGGTCGCCAAGGTTGCTACCCAGCCCGAGGTACGCGGTGTTCACGCTCTTTGCTGGTTTCGAGGGCGACGTAGTCGAGCACGCCTCCGACGGGGGCGGAAGGTTTCTTGATGATGATCTCCACCTTGGTCACGCGCGGGCAGGCGTCGAGGACGCGGTCGAGCAGGTGATTGGCGAGCGTCTCCAGCAATTTCACCCGGTCCTGCTCCACGATCTGGCGGCAGATTCCATAAACCTTGATGTAGTCGACCGTGGCATGAAGGTCGTCGGTCCGGGCGGCCTCGGCGATGTCCAGGGTCATGACCAGGTCAATGAGGAAGCGCTGGCCGAGGGCGTTCTCCTCGGCGAGGTTTCCATGGTAGCCGTAAAAGACCATGTTTTGGAGATGAATGCGTCCGTTCATTGCAAAGCGCGGAGGGCGGCGGCGATTTTCGCGGCGCGGAGGTTGGCGGCGACATCGTGCACGCGGATGAACTCGACCCCCTGCCAGACGGCGAGCGCGGTCGTGGCCAGGGTGCCTTCCAGGCGCTCCGCCGGAGGCAGCCCGAGGACGTTTCCAATCACCGACTTGCGCGAGGCGCCGAGCAGGAGCGGAAAGCCGAGCGACCGAAGCTCGCCCAGACGGGCCATGACCTCGAGGTTCTGCCGCTGGGTCTTGCCGAAGCCGATGCCGGGATCGAGAACCAGGCGCTCTTCGGACACGCCGGCCTGCGCGGCGAGCTCAAGCGACCGGTGGAAAAAAAATTTCAGATGATCGATCACGTCGCCCGCCGTTTCGCGCAGCGCCGGGTCGTAATGCATCACGATCACGGCACAGCCGGATTCGGCGGCGAGAGGCGCCATTTCGGGACTGCGCTGCAGGCCATGGATGTCGTTGAGGATATGCGCGCCGGCCGCCAGCGCGGCGCGCGCCACCGCGGGTTTGTAGGTGTCGATGGAAACCGGCACCGCCGCCTGCCGGACCAGCGCCGCAATCACCGGCGCGGTGCGGGCAATTTCCTCCTCGGCGGAAATTTCCCCGTAGCCGGGGCGGGTCGACTGGCCGCCGATGTCAATCGCGGCCGCGCCCTCTTCAACCATGCGGCAGGCCTGCGCCACCGCCGCGCCGGCATCGGCGAACTTTCCGCCGTCAAAAAAGGAATCGGGCGTGACGTTGACGATGCCGACAAGCCGCGGCTCCGGACCGAACACGATTTCCCGGTCCCGGCATTTCAAGAGGCGGGCTTCGGCGGTTTGACCCGGTGGAGGCATGAAAGGAAGGGGTTATAGCGCACCGCGGCTCGGGCCGCCAGCCCAACCTGCGCGGTTCCGAACCGGGGTCAATCGCGGCGATCGAGGGCGGTTTTTTCGACTGACGAAGACCGGATGGCCGCATTAAATGCCGCCATGCCGCCCCGCCTTCCCGAACTCCAACTGCGCCTCCGTTTTCCCGGCTCCCCGCCCAATGCCTTTGGCCCGGGCAAGGCCGAGCTCCTTCGCTTGATCGCGGCCACCGGTTCGATTCGCGACGCCGCCGCGGGGATGAAGATGTCCTACAATCGGGCCTGGGTGCTGGTCCGCGCGATGAACGCCCTGTTCCGCCAGCCGCTGGTCGCGGCCGCGCGCGGCGGCCGCCGGGGCGGCGGCGCAGAAATCACGCCGACCGGCCGCCGGGTCCTTGCCGCCTATCGGCACATGGAGACGGCCTGCCTCGCCGCCGCGCGGCCGGACTGGCGGACATTGCGGCGGCTGCTCCGCCGCTGAACGGCGGAATCGCGGCACCCTTCTTCGATATATTTTATTGAAGATATCGGAATTTCCGTCTGGCCTGGAGAAGCTTATGCAACTGCCGCCAACCTTCGCCCGTCCTCCGCGTTATGCCCGGTTCATCGCCGCGGCCGTCCTGACGCTTGCCGCGGCTGCCCGGCCGCTCGCCGCCGCGGACCGCGATGAGATCAAGCAGCTGCAAGACAGGATCCAGTCGCTCGAGCAGAACCTGTCCGGCCTCAAGCAGGAGCTTTCCGCGCTGGAGCAAAAGCAAAAACAGAAGGACGAGGCGGACGCCGCCGCGGCCAAGGCCACGCCGAAGATCACCGCCAGCGACAAAGGCTTCAGCATCGCCTCGGCCGACAATGCCAATGTCCTCAATCTCCGCGGCATGGTGCAGGCCGATTCGCGCTGGTTTTTCGGCGCCGGCGGGGTTCCCAACAACAACACCTTTCTCGTCCGCCGCGCCCGCATCATCTTCGACGGAACGCTCAGCAAATATTACAACTTTCAGGTCGTGCCGGAATTCGCCGGCAGCAGTTTCAGTCTGCTCGATGCCAACATCACTGTCGCGCCGAGCAAGACGCTGCAATTCAAGCTGGGAAAACTCAAGACCCCCGTCGGCCTGGAGGTCATGCAGACCGACCCGACGCTTTTTTTTGCCGAGCGTTCGCTCGTCAACAATCTCATGCCGAACCGCGACGTCGGCGTGCTTGCGAGCGGCACCGTACTGGAGGGCGTGCTTACTTATGCCGGCGGAATCGTCAACGGTGTGCCCGACAACACCTCGTCCAGCAATTCCGACTTCAAGGATGACAAGGATGTGGTCGGCCGGATTTTCATCGAGCCGTTCAACAATTCCGACACCGCCGCCCTGCGGGGCCTTGGCTTCGGCGTGGGCGGCAGTTTCGGCCGGCAGCAAACCGCCAGCGCCAAGACCGGCGGTTACAAGACCGATGCGCAGCAGACGTTTTTCGCCTATAAAACAGCCGTGATTGCGGACGGCGACGCCTGTCGCCTCTCGCCCCAGGCTTATTATTACAACGGCCCGTTCGGCCTGCTGGCCGAATATGCCTTCTCCGCCATCACGGTCCGGCCCGCCGCCGGCGCGAGCCCCAAAACCCAACTTGTGCACCACGCCTGGCAGGCCGCGGCCGGCTACGTCCTCACCGGCGAAAATGCCACCTATTCTGGGGTGATGCCGAACCAGCCGTTCGACTGGACCAAGGAGACGTGGGGCGCGTGGGAAATCACCGCGCGCTACGCCCAGCTGCAGATGGATTCCAAAACCTTTCCCTTTTTCGCCGATCCGGGGGCGAGCGCGAGCCGCGCGAACGCCGTCGGCGTGGGTCTAAACTGGTACCTGAACAAAACCGTGCGCACCACCGTCGATTATTTCCAGACGCGGTTTCAGCATTTTTCGCCGGCATCGTCATTGAGCAATTCCGTGATCAAGCAGGATGAAAAGGCGCTGATCACCCGCGTCCAACTGAACTTTTAGCGGCGCGCCATGAAACGCCTGTTCGTTTTTCTGCTCGCCGGACTTGCGCTTACCGCCCGCGCCGAAAAGGTCACGATCGCGGCCGCAGCCAACCTGGTCTACTGCCTCGATGCGTTGAAGCCGGAATTCGCCAGAGCTGCGCCCGGCACCGAGCTGGTCACGATCACCGGCTCGTCCGGGAATCTTGTCGCCCAGATCAAAAATGGCGCGCCCTTCGACGTTTTCCTCTCCGCCGACGTCGATTTTCCGCAGCAGCTGGTGAACGCCGGATTGGCCGGACAGGACTCTGTCAGCATCTTCGCCACTGGACGCCTGGTGCTTTGGACCAAGCGCGCCGACCTTCCGCTGACCTCCCTGGCGGACGCCGTCCGCAGCCCGCAGGTGGCGAAGCTGGCCCTGGCCAACCCCCAGACTGCTCCTTACGGCCGGGCGGCAGAGGAGGCGATGAAAAGACTCGGCGTCTGGGCCGATGCCCGGCCCAAGTTGGTGGTAGGCGAAAATATTTCGCAAACGCTGCAATTTGTGGACACCGGCAACGCCGACGCCGGCTTCGTCGCCCTCAGCCTGCTGTTGTCACCGAAACTGCGCGGCACCGGCCGCTATGTGGAGGTTCCGCCCGGGCTTTACGGTTCGCTCGCACACGGCGGCGTCCTGACCAAGCGAGGCGCCACCAACCCCGGCGCCCGGCGCTTCCTGGAATTTCTCGCCAGCGAGCCCGCCCGGAAAATTCTCACCGAATTCGGCTATCGCGTGCCGGCGAAATGACCGGCGCGCGCGCTTGAGCCGGCGAACGGTCCCGATCAACCTCCCGCCATGGGCGATTCTGCATTTTCCGGCCTCTCTGCCGAACTCTGGCAATCGCTCGGCCTTACCGTCGAACTCGCCGTCTGCACCACCCTGCTCCTCGGCCTGATCGGCCTTCCCCTCGCCCACTGGCTCAATACCACGCGCTTTCGCCTCGCCCCGGTGATCGAAACCCTCGTCTGTCTTCCCGTCGTCCTGCCTCCCACCGTCATCGGGTTTTATTTGCTCGTGGCTTTTGCTCCGCAGCATCCGGCGGGAGCGGTATGGGCACGCCTGTTTGGTGCGCCGCTGGCTTTCAGCTTTCCCGGGCTGGTGGCCGGCTCGGTGATTTATTCGCTGCCGTTTGCCGTCCAGCCTTTCCAGGCCGCACTCCGCGCCGTCCCGGCGGAGCTGCTCGACGCCGGCCGCACCCTCGGCGCCGCCCCCTACCGCGTCTGGCTGCGCCTGCATTTGCCGCTGGCGCGGCGCGGCCTGTTCGCCGGCCTGACCCTGGGATTCGCCCACACGCTGGGCGAGTTTGGCGTTGTGCTCATGATCGGCGGCTCGATTCCCGGCAAGACGCGCGTGGCCAGCATCGCGCTTTACGACGAAGTGCAAAACCTGAATTACGCCGTCGCCCATGCCTATGCGGCGGTCCTGCTGATCGTCTCCTTTGCCCTGCTTTTTACCGTCAATCTTTTGCAACGCCGCAGCCATTGAGCCCGGCACGGCGCATTTGCCTGCGCCGGCGAAAGCCGTCAAGGTTGCGCCGATGAAACGCCTTCTCTTCTTGACCGCTACGGTTGCCCTCGCCGGCGGGCCGGCCCGGGCGGACGGCAACGGCGTTTCGACTGCGCCGCCCGCGGCCAGGGCGGACGATTGTCATTGCGACGACAAATCACCCGAAAAACTGCGCGGCTTCCCTTTCAAAGGACGCGTGATCGCGGTGCAAGCGGAGCGCGGCGAGGTACGCGTGACGAGCGGCGAAATTCCCGACGCGCTTCCGGCGGGCGTCCATGATTTCAAGGCCGATAAGGCCGTGCTCGCCGCGCTCGGTCCGGGCC
>DASRHD010000093.1:0-4712 GCA_035650695.1 Opitutaceae bacterium | reverse complement strand
AGTCTCAGCCAGATCGGCGCTTCCGCCTGGGTGCCGTACATTTTTGCCGCCCTGGGCGCGGCGCTGGGCGGCTGGCTTTCCGGATTTCTCATCGGCCGGGGCTGGAGCCCGAACCGGGCGCGCAAGGCCGCCATCCTTATCGGCGCGGTGCTCATGCCCGTCGGCATCGCCGCGGCTTACGCTCATTCCGCCGGCCTGGCCCTGGCCTGCACCAGCGTGACGCTGTTCGCCTTCCAATTCTGGGTGGGAAACGTCCAGACCCTGCCGAGCGACTTTTTTCCGGTCGGCGCGGTCGGCTCAATCGCCGGATTCGCCGGCACGGCGGCGGGCGCCGGCGGCATGATCCTGACTTATTGCACCGGCGTGGTGGTGGACCATTTTTCCTACACGCCGATTCTCCTCGTCGCCGGTGCGCTCGGCCCGGTTGCCACCGCCGTGCTGTTTCTTCTCATCGGCCGGGTCCGCCGGCTGGACGGGCCGATGGCGGCCTGAAGCCGGGCGGGCCGGTCAGGGGACGTCGACCCAGAGCACGGGCTGACGGATGGGAAAATTGCGGCGGATCTCCTCCACCGTCGGATCGGCGGGCAGACGTTCCCAGAGCTTGAGCCAGTCCTCGTTGCCGGTGGCGAGCGCGCCGAAAATCAGCGCGGGCTGGCGCACCGGCCAGTCGTTCCAATACATCACGTCGGGCGGCTTGGGCCATTTCGATTTGTCGGCGAGGTAGGGGGCGAGAAATTCGATGCCCCGGACGATGCTGCGGCCGTCCGGCAACTGGTAGGTGAGGAGATTTTCCTGCGGGGTGGAAAGGACCTGGGCGAGCGCCGTCATGACGTCGAGGTTGAAGATGGAATAACCATAGGCCTTGGTCCGGCCGAGTTCGCGCGGAAAACTGCCGTCGGGCGCCATTTGTTTCAGGATGACCTCCTTGAAGCGGCGCCGGCAGTCGGCGAGGACGGCCTCGTCGCCGGCCAGCCGGGCAAAGCAGGCGGCCTGCAGCGCCCAGCAGGTGCCGTGATTGTTGTCCGCCTTGCTCTCGTCCTGCCCGTAGGGATGAACCCGGATCCAGAGCAGGTAGCTGCGGAACCAGCGGGTGATGGCGGCGTCCTCCAGGGGGGTGAGGGCCTTCGAGCCGCGGAGGGCGCGGACCCCGAGCGCGACCTCGGCGAGGTGGACGGTGTCGATGATGCCGGTGCCGCGGCCGGTGCAGACGCCCTTGATCGCCTGCGCGTATTGAAGATTTGGATACATCTTCGTTTCCGGATTGACGAACCAGGCGTCGAGCTGCTTCACCGCCGCGGCGGCGTAGCGCTCGTCGCGGGTGACGCGGTAGGCGGCGATAAGGGCGTCGGTGTCGCGGACGAAGTCGAGGAGGAGTTCGCGATGGGCGGTGAAGTTGTCCGGATTGGTCATGCCGTCGCGCCGGATGTAAGGGCCGTTGGGATTTTTCGGGTCCGGCCACCAATAGTCGCCTTCCGAGGAAAAATCGTGCGGACCGCCGGGGCTGCGGGGATTGACCACCGCGGTAATGGTGCGCGGCGCATGGTGCAGGGCGGCATCGGCCAGGGCCACGACGCGATCCTTTTCATATGCTTGGAGATCGAAATGGGGAAGGAGGAGCAGGGCGAGGAGCATTTGTGGGGAATGGGTTCGGCTCATTGAACGCGCTCCGCCGTTCATCGCAAGCCGGCGCCGCGGGCATTTTTCTGGTCCGCCGCCGGTGGGCCCGTTATTTCAGCGGGCCGGGCGCGGGCGGAGAGGACTCCAACCGGGCGAGGATGCGCCGGGCCTGGAGGTCGGCGGGGTTGAGCCTTACGAGTTCCCTGAACTGTTCGGTTGCCTCGGGCAGGCGACCGAGCTGGATCAAGGCGATGCCGAGGTTATAGTGCGCATCGGCGTAATCCGGCTTGATCCGCAGCGCCTCGCGACACTCGTTGACCGCGTCCTCCAGACGCCCCTGGCTGAACCAGACATTGCCGAGATTGAGGTGTGCCTCGGCCGAGTTGGGATCGAGGCGAAGGGCCTCGTGATAATGGGCGACGGCCTCTTCCCTCCGGCCGGATTCGGCCAGGGCAATGCCGAGGTTGACTTGCGCCGCGACGTTCCCCGGCTCGAGCTGCAGCGTCCGCCGGTAATGCTCAATCGCCTCGCTTAACCGGCCGCTCCGGGCCAGGGCGGCGGCGAGCTGATAATGCAAAAGGGCATTTTCCGGCTCGAGCCGCAGCGCGGCTTCGTCGTGGGCGATCGCCTCCTCCATGCGGTTGGTTTTCATCAGCGCCATGCCCAGGCCGTACTGCGCGTGGACATCCTCGGGATTGATTTGCAGCGCTTCTTCGTAGCAGGCGATGGCGTCCTCCGCGCGGCCATTTTCATACAGGGCGTTGCCCAAACCGTCATAAAAATCCGCCTGTTTGGGCCGCAGGCGGATCGCCTGGCCGTAGTGATCGATGGCTTCGGCAAAGCGACCCAGCTTGGTCAGGACGTTGCCCAAATTGTAGTGCGCCTGCGCAAAGTCCATCAGCTGCAACGCGCGTTCGTGTTCAGCCACCGCTTCATCCAGGCGGCCGGCATGCTCCAGGGCGTTGCCCAGGCTGTCGTGCGCGGCCGGGTTTTCGGGGCGCTTCGTCACCGTGTCGGTCCAGATTGCCAGCTCGCTGCGGTAGTCATGGTTGCGCCGGGCGGTGAGGAAGCCAAGCGCCGCGGTGAGGACGAGGAGCAAAAAGAGGCCCCCGGCGCCCCGGCCGCGGCGCAGTGCGGACGGAACCGGGGTCCAGCCCAGCAATCGGTCCAGGCCGATGACGAGGCAAGCCACCACGGATGTTAGGGCCAGATACATGCGATGTTCGTCGAGCATGTCCGTCGGCCCCGGCATCAGGCTGGTCGGAGCAAGAATGGCGAAAAACCACGCGCCGGCAAAACCGAGTGCCGTCCGGCGCCGCAGACCGATGACCGTCGCCACTGCCAGCAGCAAAAGAACCACCGCCTGAGGCAGTATCTCCGCGATATTTCGGATCGAGAAAGGACCATAATCGAAAACCAGCGGATGGGGCCAAAGCGACAGCCAGAGATAATGCGCCACCGCCTGGAACTGGGTCAGCTCGTAATTCCACCAGTTCAGTCCGAGGCCGAAACCGACGGATCCGTTGCGATTGCCGCCGACGCTGAACACCAGGATGGCCAGCAAAATCCAGGTGCCGGCCAGTCCGAGATAATAGGCCCAGCGCTGACGCAGGGCCTGCCCAAAAGAGCCGGCAACAAAAGTCCGGTCGAAGAGCAGAACGATCAACGGCGCCGAAACCATCACCTCCTTGGCCGCCATGCCGAGCAGGCAGCAGAAGACGGAGGCGGGAAGCCAGAGGCGAAAGGACAGGCGCCGGAGGGAAGAGGCCGGCTGACCGCCGACTTCTGCGCGCTGGTTTCCAGCCCCACAGCCCTCCGCGCCGCGAATGAAACAATACAGCGTGAGCAAATAAAGGAGGCTCATCAGCGTTTCCGCCCGTTGAATGAGATAGGTCACGGCGGCGGTTTGCAGCGGATGCAGCGCCCAGATCAAGGCGATGAAAAAGCCCAGCCTGGCGGCGGACGCCGGATTTTTCGCCGCCCCGCGGCGCAGCAATGTGCGCCGGACGAGGCCGAACAGCGCCAGGCCGGCAAAAATATGAATGGCCAGATTGGTTTCGTGATAGCCACGGACCGCGAGACCGCTTCGGGCGTAATCGAGCGCCAGCGAAAGGTTGACCAGTGGACGGCCGCTCGTGGTCAGATCGGGGGGCGGCGACAGCATCCGCCACAAGGACCAGAGGTGCCGGATGCTGGGGTTGTTCTGAATCCCCGGCACGTCATCGAGCAGAAACGGCACCGAGAAGGTCCCATGGTAGGCCGCCAGGGTGGCGGCCGCAATCACGCAACCGGCCAGCGCCGTGCCCCGGCGGGAGGAAAAAAAAGACATTTGTTCCGGCGCGAAGGGGGGCTTCATCGCGCGCTTAATTTGAGGTCTCCCCACGAGCAAAGCGATAAAACCTTGAGCCGGAGCGCCACGGGCCGGGCCACCCCCGGGCGTGCAAACTTTTCCCACCTGCGCCGTCACACATCGCGAAATTTTTTCCCGCCCAAACAATGGGCTAAAACTTTAGTCACTTATTTTAAACAGGTTATAAAACGGAGAGCGGCGGCATCGCTTATGCAAAAGGAAGGCAGCTTCATTTTAAACCAACCCTCAATCAAAGGAGACAATCACATGCGTACCATTCGTTATACCCATCCCGCCAGTCGAGGCTGGGCTCCCTCCCTGTCCCTTCCACGCAGCCCGTGGACGGGCTTGGAGAGCGAAATCGACCGGCTTTTTGAAAGCGCGCTTTCCGACCTCGTAGGCGCGCCGCGCGACCGGCAATTCCCGGTCGATATTTACGAGGACAAGGACAACACTTATGTGCGGGCCGAACTCCCCGGCGTGAGCCGCGACGACGTTAACGTCGAAATCGTCGATGGCTACCTCACCGTCACGGCCGCGCACAAAAACAAGACCGCGGACGGCAAGAGTGAGGAGTCGTTCTCTTTCAGCCGGTCCGTCAGCGTTCCCGAATCTGTCCAGGCCGACAAGGTGGCGGCGACCTACGAGAACGGCGTCCTCACCGTCACGCTGCCGAAGCGCGAGGAAGCCAAGCCGAAAAAAGTGACCATCGCCGTCAAATAACCATCTGCCAAAGGAGGAAACA
>DASRHD010000092.1:0-10660 GCA_035650695.1 Opitutaceae bacterium | reverse complement strand
TCGGGTTCTTCAACGTCCTGGCCTGGCAGTTCCTTTTTGTCGGCGGCATCGTCATCGGCCACGCCCGGATGAAGGGCGCGGCGCTGGTGCCGGTGCGGCCCGGCCTCCTCGTCGCGGTCATCGGCGGAGCAGCCTTCTTTTTTTGCCTGCAACATCGCTACATTCCCTCGCTCTGGCCCGACCGGGAATTTGGTATCATGCTCAACAAACCGTCGCTCGGCGCGCTTCGCCTGATGAGCTTTGCCCTCGTTGCCTATCTCGTCGCCGTGATCGGGGCCCGTTTTCCGCGCCTGCTGGCATGGCGGCCGCTGGCCATGCTCGGCCGTCATTCGCTTTTTGTCGTCTCGGTGCAAAGCGTCCTCGTACTCCTCCTCCTCGCCCATGACGATCTCTTCACCACATCGACCGGCTGCTGGATTGTGACCGTTTCCACGCTTGCGATTTTGTTCGCCGTCACCGCTGCCTACGAGCGCTTCACGCGCAAGTCCGATCCGGCCGCATATCGCGCTCGCCAAGTCTTGCCTTTTGCCGCAACAAAGGCACATGAGCAGCCGCGAGCGGCGTGAATGCTATAGTCGGTTTTTTCTCAGCCTCGGACCACCGGGGAAAGCATGACCGTCCCGAGGCCATCGCCAGCTGTGCCGGCCCGGCCCGGCGCCGCACCTTGGCTTTCTTCGCCCGCCCTTGATCTGATCGTGGGGTGCGGTCTGTGGTCGCTGCCCCTGCTGGCCGCCACATTTTTCCTGCAGCGTCAGAACGGCGTGGCCCTGTCGTTATCTTTCTACCTGCTCGCCGTCTTCTGCAACAACCCGCACTACATGGCGACGGTCTATCGCGCCTATCGCACGGCGGATGACTTCAACAAATATCGGTTTTTCACCGTCTACGTCACCGTCCTGCTCGCCGCCACCGTCGTGCTGGTTCATCTCCTGCCCGCCCTTTTCCCCTGGGTCATCACGCTCTATCTGACCTGGAGCCCGTGGCACTACACCGGCCAAAATTTCGGCATCGCCCAGATGTTTGCTCGGCGGGCGGGCGGGCCGCCGGACGCAACGGCGCGCCATCTCCTCTGGATCGGTTATGCCGCGTCCTACGCCGGGTGGTTCGTCACCCTCCATGCCGCGCGCGAGGCCGCCGATCCTTATTTTCTCAGCCTCGGGCTACCCGGGCGTATCGCCACCCCGCTGCAGATTTTGTCGGTGGCCATTTTCCTTGTTTGCACCACCGCGGCCTTCGGGCGGATGGCGCGTCATCTCTCTTGGCGGGCCCTGCTCCCCCCCGCGGTCCTCACATTCACCCAGCTGCTTTGGTTTGTCGCTCCCGCCCTGCTCGCCCGCTTCGGTCGCGTCGAGTTACCGGCCAGTTATTTCAGCGCCGGTGCCTTGGCCTTTATGCATTGCGCGCAATATCTTTGGATCACCACCTATTATGCACGACGGGAATCGGCGGAAACGTCGTCATTTTCCCTTGCCCGTTATTATCTCGTGCTTGTCGTCGGTGGCCTTGCCCTCTTCGTTCCGGGCCCGTGGATTGCCAGCCGCCTGCTCGGCCATGACTTCGTCGAAAGCTTCATGATCTTCATGGCGCTGGTCAACCTGCACCATTTCATCCTTGATGGCGCCATCTGGAAATTGCGCGAAGGGCGGATTGCGCGCCTGCTTCTCGGCAGCAACCCACCCCGCCCCACCCCGGCGGAGTCCGAACCGCCCGGTCCGGAGGTCAAAAGCCACTTGCGGTGGCTCTTCGGCCCGGCCTTGTCGGCCCGATTTCTTCGTTACGGACTGGGTGGTGGAATCATCGCGATCGGCGCGCTCGATCAATGGCAATATTTCGCCACCACCCACTCCGCCAACCCCACCCTGCTGGCCAGGGCTGCGGCGGTTAACCCGTCCGATCCGCGTCCCCATTTCCGCCGCGCCCAACAGCTGCTTGCCGCCAGAAATTTTTCCGGCGCGGAAGACGAACTCCGGCGCGTCCTCGCTCTCAATCCTCACGACGCGCCGGCGCAATATCTGCTCGGAGAGGCGCTTTTTCGATCCGGCGACACCGCGGCGGCCCTCGCCCAATACAATCGCATGGCCAGCCTGCTCCAAGCCGATCCGGTTATCGCCGCCAACCGCGGTCTGCTCGAGGCTGCCCTGGGTCGGCCGGCGGAAGCGGCCGCCCGCTTCGAAGAGGCGTTGCGCCTCGCGCCCGGCAGAACCGAGCTTCATTTTTTTCTCGCCGAAGCGCTCCTCTCCGCCGGTGAAACCGCCCGAGCCACTGCGGAATACGAAAGGTTCGCCGCCCTCGAGGAGAAGAATCCCGACGCTTCCGAGACCGACCTGCCGCGTTATCTCGCCGCCGCCCTCCGGCTCGGCGGCCTCTTCGAGAAACAAAATCAGCCGGATCGCGCCGAGCACTGGCTGCAACGTGCAGCCGACGTTGCCGCCACCCAGCATCGTTTCGCCGAAGCCGCAGAGGCGTTGACCGAGCTGGCCGGCCTGCAGGAAAGAATCGGTCGCATCGCGGATGCCAGCCGAACCCGGTCGCTTGCTGTCCAGGCGTCCACCTATGCCCGGCGGGCCGGCCCGTAACCCTCCGCCATGCATCTGTCCGCCCCTGCTGCAAAAAATCAATCGTCTCTCAGGATAGAGCAACTGGTTGAGCCGGCCCTGGCTGTCTTTCCGCCGGAGACCACGGCGGACGAGGCAATCGAGGTGGTGCGCCGCCTCGCGACCAAGCATTTCTTCACCTACGCCTATGTCGCCGATGCGGGCGGCCGGCTTGTCGGGGTCGTGACCATGCGGGACCTCTTGCTCGCCGGCCGGGCACAGCGCCTCGCCGAATTCATGCTGCGGGACCCTTTTTTCCTTCGGCCGGAGACGCCGCTGATGGAAGCCATGCGTCTCACGCTCAATCGTCATTTTCCTTATTATCCGGTGTGCGACGACAAGGGTGTCCTCGTCGGAATGGTGCGCGGCGCCACCCTTTTTGAAAAGGAGGCGGTTGAAATCAGCGCGCAGCCGGGAGAGCTGGTCGGTGTGGCCAGGGAGGAGCGAACCGCCAGCAGTTGGTGGCTCAGCCTTCGCTTTCGCCACCCCTGGCTGCAGATCAACCTGCTTACCACCTTTCTCGCCGCCGGCGTGGTCGGCGCCTTCGAGCATACGATCAACAAGACGGTGGCGCTCGCCGTCTTCCTTCCGGTGATGATGGGACAGGCGGCCAATACCGGCTGCCAGGCCCTGGCCGTCGCCCTCCGCGGACTGACCCTCGGCGAACTCAAGCCCGGCCGGGAAAAAGCGCTCGTTCTGAAGGAAGCGTTCGTCGGCCTTTGCAACGGTGCGCTCACCGGACTGACGGCGGGCGCGGGCATGTTCGGCTATGCCCGCTGGAAAGGCACCCCGGCCTCGCCGCTCCGGCTCGGCGGGGTCGTCTTTTTTGCCATGACCGGAGCGTGCACGGTCAGCGGAGTCTGCGGCGCGCTCACACCGCTAGTGCTGAAAAAATTCGGCGCCGATCCAGCCAGCGCCTCAAGCATCCTGCTCACCACCATCACCGACGTGGTGAGCATGGGCCTCTTCCTCACCCTCGCTGCCTGGTGGCTGCTGTAGGCTTTGCGTCTCTCGCCCTCACTTGTCAGAACGGAAAAACTCGCGCACGGCCGCGACCGTCTGTTCGCGCGGTACCTCGCGCTCGGTTCGCGCACTGAGATCGCGAAGTTTGACCACCCCCTTCGCCAGTTCGTCGCCCCCGTAAATCAGCGCCAGCTTCGCGCCCGATTCCGCCGCGGCCTTGAACTGCTTGCCGAAAGCGGCGTCCTTGAGCGGATATTCCGCGCGCAAACCGGCCGCGCGCAGTTCACTGATGACGGGGAATGCCGCGCGGCGGCCGCCGTCGCCATCGATGACAACATACACATCAGGCGCGCTGGCGTAAGCCGGCATGCGACCGCGCTCCTCCAGTAAAATGCCCGTGGTAACATCGCCGATCGCAAAACCCACCGCCGGCAGGTCGGGACCGCCGAGCTTTTTCACCAGATCGTCGTAGCGCCCCCCGCCCGCCAGCGCGCGCAGGTCGCCTTTGCGGTCGAAGGCCTCAAAGACAAATCCGGTATAATACGCCAGCCCGCGCACCACTCCGAGGTCAACCTGGACGAACCGCGCCAGTCCCATCGCCTCCAATCCGCCAAGCAGCTTGCGCCAGTCGGCGAAGCGAGCGCCGAGCTTTTCCGATTTTAAGCCGGCCAACGTCCGCTCCAGCTCATGCAGGCTTTTGATGCCGAGAAAGGAAAGGATTTGGTTTTTTAAGTCCGCGTCCTGCAGGCGGGGCTCCTCCTTGAATGCCTCGTCGCCTAATTTTTCATAGCGATCGATGGCGACGAGCAGCCGGCGGATCTCCACTTCGGTCAGTCCGAGCGATTCCAAAAAATAGAACCACAAATTCCGGTCGCTCAGGCGGACGCAAAAATCCTCCGCCGTCAGGCCGAAGGCGGTGAAGCTTTGGATGAGCAGGGCGATGAGTTCGATTTCCGCCTCCGGTCCGGGCTCGCCGAAGATGTCGGCGTTGAACTGGAAGAAGGCGCGGAGCCGGCCCTTTTGCGCCCGCTCGTAGCGGTAAAATTCGCCGATACTGAACCATTTGATCGGCCGTTTGAGGGCGTTGGCCTTTGCGCCGACCAGGCGGCAGACCGTAGGCGTCATCTCCGGCCGCAGCGCCACCTCACGACCGCCCTTGTCGGTGAAACTGAAAAGCTGCTGCTCGATTTCCTCGCCCGACTTGGTCTTGTAGAGCTCGAGCGGCTCGAGCACGGGCGCGTCGTACTCCTCGAAGCCAAAGGCGCGGGCGGCCTTTCGCCAGCACTCGAAAATGTGGTTACGGCGCGCGAGGGCGTCAGGATAAAATTCGCGAAAACCGGGCAGCGTTTGAAAGTTGGCCATCTGAACCTGCAAGAATTGCGGCCGGGGAGCTTCCGGCGCGAATCAAAAGTTGCAGGCCGCCGGCGCCGCCAACAAAAAAGCCGGGCCCGTCGGCCCGGCATGAAATGGCACGTGCGAGGCGCGGAGCCCCACCTTTCAGATCTGCAGCTTCGCCAGGTCGATCTTCTTGAGCTGCTGCTTGAGAATCTTGCCGGACTTGAACTTCACCACCGCGCGCTGCGGGATGATGACTTCCGCCTCGGGCTTGTTGGGATTGCGGCCGATACGCTGCTTCCGCACCTGCACCTCCAACACGCCAAAATTGCGCAGCTCGACGTTACGCCCTTCGGCCAGCGCCTTTTGAACAATATCGAGCGTCATCTGCACCGTCGCCTGGACTTCTTTTTGAGGGAAGCCCGTCTTCTCATAAATTGTGAGAACGATTTCTCGTTTCGTGAGGTTATTCGACATGATGAACTCCTTCGTTTGCGGTCGTTATGGTTTATAAGTTATTTTTGTCCAAAGGTTACGTCAATCAGCGAGGGGAGATTTTTAATTAAAAATGAGTGAAAAAGCTGCACAAGACACGCTGTTGCAACTGCTAAACAGATTCCCGGATCGCCTGGGTGTTCCCCCTCCCGCATGTTCCGGCCGGGTCGTTATTTTATAATTCATTGATATATATCAATTTAAATTATTGTTGAAGATACCGCATCGATAGAAGAAAAGGGATGGCCTCGTCTCCGATCCGTTCTAGCCACCGATGCCTGACCCTGTCGCCGTAAACAAAATGTTCGCGCGAATCGCGCGCCGCTACGATTTGGCCAACCGCCTTCTCAGCGTGGGAATTGACCGCCGGTGGCGCCATCATCTCGTTGCCGCGGTGCGGGGGCTTCGACCGCGCGACGTCCTGGACCTTGCCACCGGCAGCGGCGATGTGGCGTTTGCCCTTTCCCGCGCCCTGCCCGCCGGCACGCGCGTCACCGGGATGGATTTCTGCCAGCCGATGCTCGACGAGGCGGAGCGGAAAAAAACGCCGCGCGACACCGCCGTCGTGTTCCGGCAGGGTGACGCCCTCGCCCTGCCATTGCCCGATGCATCGATCGACGCGATCACCATCGCGTTTGGATTAAGCAACCTGGCCGACCGGGGCCGGGCGTTGCGGGAGATGCGCCGTGTCCTGCGCCCGGGCGGCGCACTGTTTGTATTGGAATTTTCCCAGCCTGCGGCGTGGTTCCGGCCGCTGTATTTTTTCTACATGCACCGGCTCGCCCCGTGGTTGGCGGGATGGCTGACCGGAGACCGCGCGGCCTACGAGTACCTCTGCACCTCGATCGAACAGTTTCCCGACCGGGACGCCCTCACGGACGAGATTCTTTCCTCCGGATTTGCCCAGGTCAAAGCCCGTAGCTATACCTTCGGCGTGGTTGCGCTGCACGAGGCCGCGGTGAGCTGCGGCAATTAGTTGAAAGATTTGCCGCAACCGCAGGTGCTTTGGGCGTTCGGATTTTTGATTTCGAAGCCCTTGCCGTGCAAACCGTCGTCAAAATCGATGTGTGATCCGTCGAGATAAGCCAGGCTGGAAGGATCGACCAGTACCGCCACGCCCTCACTTTCAAAAGTGGCATCGTCGGGTTTCGGATCATCGAAGGACATGCCATATTCGAAGCCGGAACATCCGCCGGACTGGACGAAAACGCGCAGACGTTTATCCGGTGCCTGGAGGTCACGAGACAAGGCACGCACTTGGGCGGCAGCCTGCGGCGAAAGCGTAATCATGCAAAAAAGCTAGAGCGATGCCCCGCCCTGTCAACCTGGCGGCGGTCTTTCGTACGCCCCTCAACCAGAGGCGGTTCGGGCATTGTCAAGAAATGTGCAGCAATTTTCATGCTAGATACGATTTCCCCGCTTGCCAGCGGCGCAGTCGATGCCATTTTTTGAGCGTGCCCGCCCTCAAAAACATTTTCGCCGAGTTGAATTATGAGATCGTGAATAAGATCGCGGATGGGGGGATGGGCATGGTGTACGAGGCGGTGCAGCGCGGCGCAGGCAATTTTCGCAAGGTCGTCGCCCTGAAGCTCATTCGCGAGGAGTATTCGGCCATTCCCGAGTTTCAAAAAAACTTCATCGGTGAGGCCCGCCTGGTGGCCGACCTCATCCATACCAACATCGTCCAGACTTATCACCTCGGTCAGGTCGGGGGCCAGTACTTCATGGTCATGGAGCTGGTTCGCGGGGTGAATCTCGATCAATTTCTCGACCGCCATCGCGCGGTCAACCGACCGGTGCCGGTGGATTTGGCCGCCTTCATTGTTTCCCGCATCGCCCGCGGCCTGACCTACGCCCATCTCAAACGTGACAGCGAAGGACGCCTGCTCGGCATCGTCCACCGCGATGTCGGGCCGAAAAACGTGCTCGTCGGCTTCGAAGGCGACGTGAAGCTGACCGACTTCGGCATCGCCAAGGCCCTCGACCTGATGTACAATGAGGAAGGCAAGGTGATTGCGGGCAAGGACGACTACCTTTCGCCCGAACAGGCGAGCTACGCCGTGACTGACGCGCGCGCCGACCTCTTCTCGCTCGGCATTGTCCTGACCGAATTGCTTCTCGGCAAAAACGTCTTTCATTCGCCCGACCATCTGCAAACGCGCCGCAACATTCTGACCATGGCCATTCCGCAGTTTGGCCAGCTCCGGTCAGACATCGACGGCCGCCTCGAGGCCATCATCCAGAAGGCCCTCATGCGCGAACGCGAGAAACGCTACCAAACGGCGTACGAAATGCTTACCGATCTCGAGCTTTACCTTTACAGCGACCGCTACGGACCGACCAATGAGAAACTCAGCGTCTACCTCAAAAATCTCATGAGCCAGTCTGAGGCCGCGCTCGCCGCTCCCCCGCTTTCTCGGTCCCCCGCCCGAATCCACTGACATGCCCCTCGTCAGTCCAAACCACGCAGCACATGAGCGGGCCCGGAATTAGCCAAGACCTACGCCAGCGGCAATCCCAGCAGCTCATTCTCGCACCGCAACTGCGGCAGTCGCTGAAAATCCTGCAGGTTGCCGCGCTCGACCTGCGTTCCGTCATCCAGGAGGAGCTGCAAAGCAACCCGACGCTCGAGGAACTGCCTATGGCCGGCGCCAGCCTGGACAAGGAAACCGCCGATGCCAAGGACGGCACCGCCTCCGCCGTCGATTCCGGCGACGCGCGTGAGGAAATGGATTTTTCCAAGGAGTTCGAAATCCTCACCAAAATCGACGATGACTGGCGCGACTACATGGCCAGCGCCGGCGGCGCGCAGCCCTACACGAGCGAGGACGCGGAGAAACGCCAGCACTTCTTCGATTCGCTCGTCAGCGAAACGTCGCTGCAGGAGCATCTCATGCGCCAGGCCGAGCTGACCGACATCGATCCACCCGTGCTCGAGGCGATGCGCTACCTCGTCGGCAGCCTCGACGACCGCGGTTTCCTCACCCAGACGCCAGCCGACGTCGCGCTGCAAACCCGCCTTCCGCTCGAGGCCGTGCAGGCGGCGGTGAAACATCTCAAGACCTTCGATCCCCCCGGCATCGGCAGCGAGAATTTGCAGGAATGCCTTCTCACCCAGCTCGCCGCCAAGGGCCGCGGCGAATCGCTCGCCGCCCGTATCGTCCGCGACCACTTTGCCCTCCTCACCCGCCGCCGCATCCCGGAAATCGCGCGCAAGCTCGGCGCCCACATGGACGATGTTCAGGCCGCGATCGGGGACATCGGCATGCTCGATCCCGCGCCCGGCCGGCGCTTTGCCGACGACAGCAACCGCGTCGTCGTGCCCGACGTCACAGTCGAGAAGGTCGGTGGCGAATGGAAGATCATCCTCAACAACGATTACATCCCCCGTCTCCGCATCAGCAGCACCTACAAGGAGCTCATTGCCAAGGGCTCGCTCTCCAAGGCCGAGCGGGATTATCTCCGTGAACGGATGCGTTCGGGGCGGTTTCTCATCAACTCCATCGAACAACGGCAGCAGACGATCGAACGCATCACCCGCGAAATCCTCAAGGTGCAGGAGAATTTTTTCGAACACGGCGTCTCCCGGCTAAAGCCGCTGACCATGACCCAGATTGCCGAGACCGTCGGCGTGCACGAAACCACTGTCAGCCGCGCCATCGCCAACAAATACATCAAGACCCCTCACGGTGTCTTCGATTTCAAATACTTCTTCACTCCCGGTTACGAGGCCGACAGCGGTGCCTCCGTCTCCAACACCAGCGTGAAGGAAATGATCAACGATTTGGTTTCGCTCGAGGACAAGGCCCATCCGTTGAGCGATCAGGAGATCGTGGCCAAGCTGCAGGAAAAAGGCATCAACATCGCCCGCCGCACCGTGGCCAAGTACCGCGAGGAACTCGGCCTCCTCCCCAGTAATCTCCGCCGGGAATACGCCTGAGCCTGGGGAATAACGCCGATGGCAGGCGGCCGGCTGATCCGGGAGGTTGGATTGCGCCGCGCAGACGGAAGACTACTCCGCCAGCGCCAGGCTGGGCTCGATCCGCAGGTCCAGGCCGCGCGCATCCGTGCCGGCGGCATCTGTCCATGCGGCAAAAGCGATCATGCCGGCGTTGTCGCCGGTGTGTTCCGGCCTGGCGGCCAGCAGCGGCAGGCCGCGTTCGGCGGCCAGCGTCTCCAGCGCCGTCCGTAGCCGGCGGTTGTTCGCCACCCCGCCCGAGAGGCCAAGACTGCGCCATCCGAACCCAGCTGCCGGCGGACTGCGCTCCAGCGCCGCTGCTGTCTTGCGCACCAGTGCATCGATCACGGCCTGCTGATAGCTCGCGCACAGGTCCGCCATCCGCGCCTGGACCTCTTTCGCTGGAGTTTTTTCCAACAGATAACGCAAGCTGGTTTTCAGGCCGGAAAAGCTGAAGTCCAGTTCGTCGCGCCGGCCGATGCCACGGGGAAAATCAAAGGCGTCGGGCCGCCCGGCCGCCGCCAGCTTTTCAATCAACGGACCGCCGGGATAACCGAGGCCGAGCAGCTTGGCGCCCTTGTCCAGCGCCTCGCCCGCGGCGTCGTCGCGGGTCGACGCCAGCGTCGTGATACGGCCTCCGGCCTCGAGGGAAAACAAAAGCGTGTGTCCGCCCGACACGATGAGTCCGAGATGGGGCAGCCACTCGCGCAGGCGGGCGTGAAATTCCACCGGCGCCGCGGCATGCGGCGCGATGAAGGACGACCAGGCATGCGCCCGCAGGTGGTTGACACCCGCGACCGGCACGCGCAGGCCGAGAGCCAGCGCCTTGGCCGCGGCCACACCGATGGCGAGGCAGCCAGCCAGGCCAGGCCCGTTCGTCACCGCGATTTTTTCCACCCGGGAAAAATCCGCCGCCGTCCGCGCCCGGGCCAGCAGAGGGGCAAAGGTCTGCAAATGCTCGCGCGTGGCGAGGTCGGGCACGACGCCGCCATGCCGCTGATGAAGCTCGATCTGGCTGTGCACCCATTCCCCGGCCAGGCCGCGCGCCGGATCAAAGAGCGCGACAGCGGTCTCATCGCAGGAGCTCTCGAGGGCGAGAATCATTTCAGGACCACGCCGGCGTGCGTTTCGAAGGCCCGCACGCCGCGCAGCACGTCGATCGCGGCTTGCAACTGCCGGTCCTCGATTGGCTCAAAGCCAAAGCGCTCCTTGAAATCCTTCGGGTCAGCGATGTCGTCGCGCTCCTCCTGCACCCGGATTTTTTCGTCTTCGTCAGGCGTGAGCACGACCCGGACCTGGGGTTCGACGCCGTGTT
>DASRHD010000091.1:0-6017 GCA_035650695.1 Opitutaceae bacterium | reverse complement strand
GGCCGACCCGGCCAAGAAAGGCCCGGCCGACCGGGGATCAACCCTAAAGTTCCTACCCAAAAAGCTAGGTTGACGTCGGCTCCGGACCGTCATCGACTCGGCTTTCCGTAGCTACAACCCCGCGCCTACATGGTCACTATCCAACTTGGATGGATCGATTACGCGATCCTTATTGCCTACACCTGTTTCGTCATCGGTATCGGCTTCGCCCTGAAGCGGTACATGAAGAGCTCGTCCGACTTCCTCACGTCGGGTCGTTCGATCCCCACCTGGGTCACGGGACTGGCCTTCATCTCAGCCAACCTCGGCGCCCTCGAGTTGGTCGGTATGGCCGCCAGCGGTGCCAAGTACGGCATCGCCACGGCGCACTTTTACTGGTTGGGCGCCATTCCCGCGATGGTGTTCCTCGCCGTATTCATGATGCCGTTCTACTACGGCTCGAAGGCCCGCTCCGTACCGGAATATCTCAAAATGCGTTTCGACGAACGCGTTCGTGCCCTCAACTCGATCGCCTTTGCGGTGATGACTGTTTTTGCCTCAGGCATCTCGATGAATGCGCTCGCGAAGCTGCTCAACCAGCTACTCGGATGGGATTATCACTTGAGCCTCTGGATCTGCTCGGGCGTCGTGCTGTTGTACGTGCTCAAGGGCGGCCTGACATCCGCGATCTACACCGAGGTGCTGCAGTTTTTCATGATCGTCCTCGGCTTCGCGCCGGTCGTCTATCTCGGCCTCAAAGACGTCGGCGGCTGGGATGCGCTCAAGGATAAATTGGCGATGGTGGCTCAGAATCCCGGTGCCGCTGGCTTGATCGACAAGGCCGGACAATCCTTCCCGGCCGATTCATGGACGGGCGCATGGAAACCACTGCTCGCCGGCCCCGCTTCCAATCCGATGGGTGTGGACTGGTTCGCGATGATCTTCGGTCTCGGATTTGTGCTCTCGTTCGGGTACTGGTGCACCAATTTCCTCGTAGTACAACGTGCCATGGCGGCCAAAAACATGGGTGCCGCCCGCCGGACGCCGATCATCGCCGCCGTGCCGAAGATGCTCTTCCCGGCGCTGGTCATCCTCCCTGGCATGATCGCCGTCGCGTTGGCGCTGACGGGCAAAGATGGCTACCGGCTGCCGCCGAAGCCGCTGACCAGCGAAATCTACCAGCAGCTGATCCCTGCGGTGAATCAGGCTTCGACACAGGGATTGCAGGGTGAGGCGGCGTACAAGCAGGTGACCAGTGCGATCAGTGAGAAGGACGCCAAGGATTTGAAGTTCAATTCGGCCAAAATCGCGGCGTTGGTCGCGGCCAACAAAGCGTCCGCACTCCCGAGCGACAAGTTACACGCCGGTCTGCAGGACGCAGTTTCCGAGGTCGATTACGACGGCGTGATCCTCTCGCTGGTGAAGAAGTACTGCCCGACCGGGCTGCTCGGCCTGGCGCTCACCGCGTTGCTCGCGTCATTCATGTCCGGCATGGCCGGCAACGTCACGGCGTTCAACACCGTCTGGACCTACGACCTCTACCAGGCCTACCTCGCGCCGAACAAGAGCGACGAGCACTACATGTGGATGGGCAAGGCCGTCACGGTCGCCGGCATTCTGCTGAGCATCGCCTGCGCCTACTTTGCGCGACAGTACAACAACGCGATGGACATCATCCAGCTCGTGTTCGCCTTCGTGAACGCCCCGCTGTTCGCGACGTTCCTCCTGGGCATGTTCTGGAAGCGTACGACCGGCACGGGTGCCTTCCTCGGTCTCTTCGGTGGTATCGGCACATCGGCGGTATTCCACTCGCTCACGCTTGCGCTCGGCAACACGCCGGGCGCCAAAGGCGGATACCTCGGCGTGCTGCACACCTTCCCGAGCGAGATGGCCCAGAACTTCTGGATGGCCGCGTTCGCATTTATCGTGTGCTTCCTGCTGACCTTTGGCATCTCAATCTCCACGTCGCGCACCAAGAGCGACGAAGAGCTGAAAGGCCTCGTCTACTCGCTCACCCCGAAACTCAAAGACGACCACGAACCCTGGTACATCCGCCCGGCCATCACCGGCACAGTGCTGCTGGCCGTCTGTGTCGTCATCAACGCCATCTTCTGGTAAACCTTAAACCGAAAGAAATTTTATGGGACTCGATATTCGACTGCCAATTGGCCTGATGTTTTCCCTGGTGGGCGTGCTCCTGCTCATCGCCGGCAAAGTCTACGACAGCGGGGTGATGCGGGCAAAATCCCTCGGCATCAACATTGACCTTTACTGGGGGCTTTTCCTGCTCATTTTCGGTCTCTGGATGCTCTGGCTGGCGTTCCGCAACCGGCGCCAGGCCGAGAAGAAATAAGGCGGTTAAGTTAAATTCTCGTGACTGGCCGCCTCCCCGCAGGCGAGGAACCAAAATAGGGTAAAGAAGGGGGGGTGAAATCGCTTGCCACGCGACCGGTCTCGCCGCGATGATACCCTTCCTTTTGCCCAACTCTCGCGGGTCCCAGCCCGCTTTGCCGACTACATGGAAGACACTTCAGCCAAGGAAAATCCCGCCCCGGATTTCAACAAGATCGATCTGACCCAGCTCCAAGGCTTCAGCTTCGGAACGCAGTGGACGCAGGACAAATCCGACTCAGCCGGCCGGGCCGCAGCCCGCGAACGCCGCGAAGGTCAGCCTCGCGAAGGCGGAGCCGAGCCGCGCCGTGACCGGCGCACATTCCGCCGGCCCGCGGCCCCCGCCTCGGGCGATGCACCGGGCGGCGAAGCCGCCGCGCCCAACGAGCGGCCGCCTTCGGACCGCCCGTCTCGCGGCGAATTCCGCGGTGGACCGCGCCGGGAATTTCGCGAAGGTCCCGGGAGCGAGAGAGGCGAGCGCTACGGCCGCTCGCCCCGCGCCTACGCCGGTCGCGGCGGCCAGGATCAACCGCGGCCGCCCTACGACAGCCCTTTTTTCAGCATCGCTTTCTATCCGGAAGACGTGAGTTTTTCCGCTCTGGCCAAGACCATTCGCGCCTCCTGCCGCACGCTCGAGCTTTTCGAAATCGCCCGCACTATTCTGGCCAAGAACGAACGCTTTGTCGCCGTGGTGCAGCGCAAGCCGGCTGTGCCGGCCGCGTCCGAGAACGCTGCCCCCGCCGCCAAGCCCGCGCCGCTCATCCTTTGCCTGCCCGACGGCCTGCCGTTCGAGACCGAGGAGGCGGCCATCGCTCACATTGTCAGCCATCATCTCGATAAATTCTACGATCTGGCCGAGGTCGAAATCGACCCGCCGAAAGGAAATTTCCAGGTCATCAATCGCTGCACTCTGACGGGCGAACTGCTCGGACCGCCCAATTACCACCGCTACAACCAGATTCTGCAGCAACACCACGCCACCCACGCCAGCCGCATGCCGTTCGAGAAATTCCGCGAGCGGATCGAGTCGGTGCGCGATCCGGAGCTGATCAATCAGTGGCTGGAAAAGATGAAAAAGGCCACCCGTTATACCTGGAAGGCGTCGCGGTCGGCTGAAGCGCCCAAGCCGGCCGCCCCGGCAGAATCGACTGCAGCGGTGGAACCCACCGCTGCGCCAACGGAGCCCGCCGCGCCGGCGGAACCGCCCGTCGCCCTGGAGGCCGCCGCCAATGGTACCGCGACCGCGGAAACACCCGCGCCCGCCGCGCCGCCCGCCATCACCTTCGACACGCTGGAGGAAGCCCGGGCCTACCTCCTTTCCCAAGCCCGCGAAAAGATCCTCCGTCCGGTCGAGCATGCCCGTTTTCACGGCAAATCGCTCGAGCTTCTCGCGCCCGGCGAAATCCGCCGCGCCATCGAGGGCCAGCTCGAACGCCAGCGCCGTTTTCCGCTCGACACCGCCAATGGCCTCCGCGGGCGACTCCGTCGTGAGGGTTTCACCATTTTCAAGAAAGGCTCCAAGGGCGTGAGCTACGTCTGCGCGGTGAAGCGCAAATTCCGCATCCCCGGCCAGACCTTTGCCGAGAGCATCGGCGCGCTCATCAACTTCATCGAGGCCCATCCGATGATCCGGGCCAGCGAGCTGCCCGAAAAATTCCTCGGCTTCGCTCTGCCGCAGCCGAAGCCGGCGGAAGGCGCGCCCGCCGCGCCTCCGGCCGAATCCGCCGCCCCGGCGGCGGAGCCGGTCGAGCTCACCCCGGAGCAGCGCGAGAAACTCGCCCGCCTGCAGGGCGATCTGCGCTGGCTGGTGACCGAGGGCTATGTAACCGAATTCATCGACGGGCGGCTTTTCGCGCCGCCGCCGGTGGCTGAGGCGACCAAGAAAGAGGCGGAGGCTTCGGAAGTCGACCCGGAGAATTTTCCCGAGGTTCCCGCGACCGAAGCGGCCGTGGCCGAACCGCCCGCCCCGTCCGAGCCCGCCGCCGAGGCTCCGTCCGGAAACGGCGCCGCCTCGGCACCTTCGCATCCGCCCGCCGCCTCGGAAGCGCCCGCTTCAAGCTAAGCGTAGGGCGTGCCGGCCATCCGGCTCGATCCGGAGGGAAAGATGAAAGGCGCCAGGCGGAAGCCAGGCGGCGATTTTTTCCGGCCATTCCACGGCGAGGCACCATGGGCTGGTGAGAAAATCGTCCAGCATCAGCGTTTCGATCTGACGCGGATCGTCGAGACGGTAGGCATCGAGGTGCACCAGCGTCCGTCGGGGCGCGCGGTGCAGGGTGAAAATCGTGAAGGTCGGGCTTGTCACGCCCTCGTCGATCCCGAAGCCGCGCGCCAATCCCTGGACGAACGTGGTTTTGCCCGCGCCGAGGTCCCCATGCAGCGCCACCGTGGCATCGGCCGGCAGTTCGGTGGCCAGTTCGGCGGCAAGCCCGCGCGTTTCCCCGGCAGAGGCGGTGACGACGCCGGCGCGAAGTTTTTCCAGAACCGTCATGGCTATCCCTGCAGGTGCTCGTAACCGTGAAACCGGTCCAGCCGCAGGGCTCCGGGCGGGAAATTTTTTTGCGGGATAAAACGGCCGATGCGAGTGAGGCGGGTGCGGGGGAAAGCGCGGTCCCAGGCGCGCGTGAACGCGCCTTCGTCTGTGCCGGCGGCGAGCGCAAAAACCAGCTCGTAATCCTCGCCGTCGCCGAGCGCATGCTGCAGCGGCGATTGCACGGTGTGTGCCGCCAGGCGCCGCGCCGCCGCGCTGACCGGCACCGCGGCCGGATCCAGGGCCGGCAGGGTGCCGGCCGGAGCCAGGGCGAACAGGTCCTTGGCCAGCCCGTCGCTCACGTCCATCATCGCGCGCACCACCGGCCGCCGCGCCAGCCAGGCGCCCTCGGCCAAACGGGGGAGGAAGTCCCAATGATGCCCGAGCCGGCTGCCGCCCAGTTCGCCGGTGACAAAAATCGAGTCACCCGACCGCGCGCCCGCGCGGGTGACCGCGCGTCGTCCGGCCGGCTCCCCCAGCAGCGTAAGGTAGGCTCCGATGAAGTTTTCCGCCTGGGAAAGATCGCCGCCGACGATTCGGACCCGCCAGCGCCGGGCCGCGGCGGCCAGTCCGCGGTAAAATTGCTCCATCCAGTGCACGCTGACGCGCGGATCGAGGGTCAGCGCGAGCACGGCCGAGGTCGGCCGGGCGCCCATCGCTGCCAGGTCGCTGAGATTGCGCTTGAGCAGCTTCGCGCCGACCGCGGCCGGCGGCACGGTGTCGTCAAAATGCCGCCCGTAAATCACCGGGTCGGTCGTGATCAGCAGATTTTTCCTCGATGGCGGGAGCAGCGCGCAGTCGTCGCCCATGCCCGCGGGCGGCGGGGGCGAGACCGGCCCGAGCCAGCGGCGGATTTTTTCCAACAGGGCGCTCTCGCCGCAGGCGGCGACGGAAGCGGATTTTCTTTTGGCGAAAGGAGACACGGTCAGGCGCGCATGCCGGCGAGCAGAAAAAGGATATTGTTCAAATTGAAAAGCCCGTGGGCGATCATGGTCACGCCGATGCGGCCGGTGCGTTCATAAGCGAGCGAGAAGACAATGGCCAGGAGGGTGAGGGGAAGAAGGCTGCCCAGACCGCCGAGCGTTTTCCAGTCCATATGCAGCAGGGCAAAGAGCAGCGA